>NZ_JADYXF010000043.1:0-41197 GCF_015864385.1 Pseudoalteromonas sp. SWXJZ94C | reverse complement strand
TTAAAGAACGTTTTGAGTCGCTTTAGCGTCTCAAGGGATGCGAATAATACACCCTTTATTTTTCGAGTCAACACTTAGTTTTAAACTTTCTTTTTAGATAATTTAAAACCGAAGTTTTATTTAACTCTCTGAGTAGTTCGCTCCTCGCTAGGCGTTGGCGTTTCCCGTCTCAGTGGGGTCGCATTATAGGGATAAACGAGTGAGGGTCAATACTTTATTTCAGCTTTTTGACAATTAAATAAATTTAGTATGAAAGCTATACAAATAAAGGTCTGCATAGGGTTTTATGCTCAAAAATCAGGCTGCATTTACAACAATAGCTGTGTAAAGCACTATCTCTGACTCATAACTTAATAACACTGTTATATATACAATATAAACAACAAGTACAGTTGTGCTTATTTTTAGACATTTACCTATAACAGGATTAAAGGTATTAAGCTTTTGATAGAAGCCTTTTAAGCTCACCAAACCCATACCAGCTATATACCTTTATCGTATTATTATAGAAGGAGTAAAATACTGTGTTCACTATATATAGTATTAGATACATTTTTTAATCTGTTGTGACAAAAAGCTATGACTCAATTTATATTTAAAGAACCCTAAGAAGACAGTAAAACGATAATAGCTTTAGAGGTCTCGCCTATTACAACATTTGATCACTACATTCTGATAATAACGAATATAAAGGTTTTAATTAAAATTCACTTAAACGTGAAAATATTTTAAATGGGTGGTGTCCGCGAGTAAATGCAGTTGAGTTTACTGCACTCAAATTTTTGACATAAAAAAACCCCGACCAATTTGGTCGGGGTTATAAAAAGTGGTACCAGCGGCCGGACTCGAACCGGCACTCCTTTCGGAAGGGGATTTTGAATCCCCCATGTCTACCAATTTCATCACGCTGGCGTCATTTTTCTTTGACCTTCTAAACACGAGAAGATAAAGAAAAACCACTTTAGAGCTAAAGCTTATTAATGTGCCTTCGTCTCTATGCTAAGCATTATACAAACAATAAAGGTAGCAGCAAGCGTTTTATAGTATAAGTGTGATCAACCGCTTAACAATTAAGCAACCATTAACATTTTAAGGCAACTCTTATTTCTACACTTTGTTGAGACAGCATAGATCCTAGTATTTATTAACCTATTTGATAAACTAACGTACATATTAATAATGAGAGTATATTTATGTCTGGTGAGTTTCCACGAGCTGGTTTTTGGCGCCGATTTGCGTCGTTAATTTACGATGCATTAGTTGTAATTTCTTTATCTATGCTAACCGCCATACTCTATTTTGCGGTTATCCAAGCATTAACTTCTTTAGGTGTTATTGCCCAAACAGAAGACCCTGCTGCTTTGATACAAGATTCACCTTTGTTGTATGGTATTAGAAGTGCATTATTTGTCGGTATAAACATTTTCTTTTTTACTTACTTTTGGACTAAAAGTGGGCAAACCATCGGAATGCGCGCATGGCGTTTAAAAGTACAAACCAAAGATGGTGAACTTATTAGTTGGTCGCAATCTATTGTTCGTTGTTTAAGCGCATTACTTGGATTGGGTAATTTATTATTAATCATTGATTTTAAAAACAGAAAAGCGTTGCAGGATTACATCTCTAAAACAGAAGTTATTGCGTTAACTAAAGAAGAAAACAAGCGTATATATCGTGAGCTAGATTAGAGTTAAGCAACCTAAGTACTATGAGCGAAGCTTGAATAGATCACTAATAACAAAAAAGCGTGACCATTGGTCACGCTTTTTTGTTTTATCTTGTAAGTTATTATCTAAACTATCTTAAAAGCATTAAACCCGCTTATTCATTAAGTAAGTTGCAAAACCTATAAATATAATACTTGGTAATACCGCCCCAACAAATGCAGGAATTTGATAAACCATTACAACAGGACCAAATATCTCGTTTGTTAAATGAAACACAATGCCTGTCACTACGCCCATTATTATACGTGCCCCCATAGTTACAGTACGAAGGGGACCAAATATAAATGATAATGCGACTAATAACATGACTGCAACAGATATTGGCTGCATGACCTTGCGCCAAAGGGCTAGTTCATAAGTACTCGTATCTTGCTCATTTTGCTGTAAATAACTTAAGTATGACCATAAACCAGTAAACGATAACGACTCAGGTTTTACCGATACAACACCGAGCTTTTCAGCAGTGAGTTGTGAAGTATAAAATTCCTCAGCTACCTGCTCAGTCGAAGTTTTTTCATCTGTAATTATTACCTTGTTTACATTACGCAGTAACCAACCATCTTTACGACTTACAGCTTCTTTAGCTTTGGTTATTTGCGTTAAATCTAACGATTTATCAAAATGATACATATGCACACCATGCAGCATACCGTTTTGATCAACATCTTCTATATTAATAAAATTGTTGCCATCTTTAGCCCATACACCTTTTTGTGCATTATAAACATCGCCGCCGTGTATTGCTTGATTACGCATTTCTTTAGCATGCAGCTGTGCTTCGGGAGCACCCCATTCACCAAGCGCCATCATACAGATAGCCATAAATACAGCGGTTTTCATTACAGATACAATTATTTGCAGACGTGACATACCCGCTGCCTGCATAACCACCAGCTCACTATTTGAAGCAAGTGCCCCTAAGCCGGTTAAGCCTCCGATCAATGCTGCCATAGGGAAAAAAACAACAAGATCGCCAGGTATTGTATACAAAGTGTAGAGCATGGCGGTCATTAAATCGTAACTACCGCGCCCTACCGACTTAAGCTGTTCAATAAATTTAATTAAAGTACTTATACCCACAAGCACCAAAAGTGCAAAGCCTGTCGTTTGTAAAATACTGCGACCCAAATACCAATCAAGCATTTTCATTATGAGCCTACCTCCCGCTTAGTTATTACAGCTTTAAGCCAAGCGCCAAGTGGTCGTCCCTTAATTATTAATAACCCACCAATAAAGAGTGCACTTAAGTGAATCCACCATAAACCAATTGAAGGTGGTATTTTCCCGTCTTCTACTGCAAATTTAGCGGCGTTAAGTAAAATGAAGTAACCTAAATATAGGCTAATCGCAGGTACTAATTTGGCAAATTTACCTTGGCGAGGATTAACCACGCTTAAAGGCACAGCAAGTAATGTAAGTAACGGTATTGAAAGTGGTATGGCTAGTCGCCACTGCCACTGCGCTATTGACTCTGGTGTATTAATCGCAAGTAGCTGATTGGTAGGTACCGCTTCTAACTTACGTCGCTGATGTTCTATTTCTTGTTCTCGAATTTGTACGCTATAACCATCAAACTCAGTTAAATTAAGTGCAGGTGTAGTGCCGTCTGTTTCGTAACGTTTACCGTCGGTTAGTACCAATTGTTGTTCGCCATTTTGCGCTTCAACAACAACACCTTGCTCTGCATATACTAGGCGCGCAAGGTTATCTTTTTCACTATCGGGTAATTGTGCTACAAACACTTTATTTAGCTCTTTGCCGCCCTTTTCAATATTATGGATAAACACCACGGCTTTTTCGTTACCGGTTTCTTGAAAACGCCCTGCTCTGAGTGCAGATAACCCGGCATCCGCTTTAGCTTGTTCTTTTAATTGATATTCTTGCTCACTTGCCCAAGGGGCTAAATACATGGTGAGCGCAGCGGCTAAAAAGGCAAGCCCTGCACTTGATATAAGTGTTACTCGCACAACATACCACTCACTTACCCCACAAGCTTTGAGCACGGTCATTTCGCTGTCGGCATATATACGACTGTAAGCTAAAATAATGCCTAAAAATATGCTCAGCGGTAATATAAGAGAAGCAAGTTGCGGTAACTTAAGCGCTATCATCGATAACACTAATTTAGCCGGAATGCTGCCCTCAGAGGCATCACCTAAAATAACAACTAACTTTTGTGACAAAAATATAGTCATTAAAGTTAAAAATACGGCGACCTGCGATTTTAAAACCTCAGCGGTCAAATAACGGAAAATAAGCAATGCTCGCCCCTGTTAAACATGGAATTTCACTACAATAGTGATAATTGGATAGTTAAATAGCTATTTTATCCAGTTTGATCTGGCAAATAGAGTATTATTATAAGCCATCAAAATTAATTATCCTACCTAAGTGCACGATATAATGTTGCATTAGTAGCCCTTATGCATATAAAGTTCAATTACACAGTAAGAGTCAGA
This sequence comes from Pseudoalteromonas sp. SWXJZ94C, assembly GCF_015864385.1. Taxonomy (NCBI): domain Bacteria; kingdom Pseudomonadati; phylum Pseudomonadota; class Gammaproteobacteria; order Alteromonadales; family Pseudoalteromonadaceae; genus Pseudoalteromonas; species Pseudoalteromonas sp. SWXJZ94C. The sequence continues at coordinate 37,011 of NZ_JADYXF010000043.1, read as the reverse complement.
AAAAATCAGCTAAAATGAGTATTATCTCTACATAAGCTGAGCGGGTAAGACTAGAAATTATTTTTTTAGCCCTTATTAATAGCCTAAATGACTCAAAATCAGGAGTGACAATGGAATTTAGCGTAAAAAGTGGTAGCCCAGAAAAACAACGCAGTGCGTGTATTGTGGTTGGTGTTTACGAGCCACGTAGGTTATCCCCCATTGGTGAACAACTCGATAAAATAAGTGATGGTTATATCTCTAACTTACTTCGCCGTGGCGATTTAGAAGGAAAACCAGGTCAAGTTTTATTATTGCATCATGTACCTAATGTATTAAGCGAACGTATATTGCTTGTAGGTTGTGGTAAAGAACGTGAACTTGACGACAAACAATACAAACAAATAATTTCTAAAACAATAAATACCTTAAACGATACAGGCTCGATGGAAGCGGTATGCTTTTTAACAGAGCAACACGTTAAAGGTCGCGATACCTACTGGAAAGTACGCCAAGCAGTAGAAACTACGCAAGATTGTTTATATACATTCAATCAATTAAAAAGTAAGAAAGTAGATCCGCGCCGACCACTTCGTAAAATTGTATTTAACGTATCAACGCGTCGCGAACTGACTATAGGCGAAAGCGCTATTGAGCACGGTTTGGCTATTGCAGCTGGTAGCAAGCTATGTAAAGACGTAGCGAATATGCCACCAAACATTTGTAACCCCGCTTACTTAGGTGAACAAGCACAAGAGCTTGCAACTAATTTTGACAACATTACTGTTGATCTGATTGGCGAAGAACAAATGGCAGAGCTAGGTATGAACTCTTACCTAGCTGTTGGTCGTGGTAGTGTTAACGAATCAGTTATGTCGATTATTAACTACAAAGGTACCGCTGATGACCAAGCTCCGATTGTGCTGGTTGGTAAAGGCTTAACGTTTGACTCTGGCGGTATTTCATTAAAACCAGGAGAAGGCATGGATGAAATGAAATACGACATGGGTGGTGCAGCAGGTGTTATTGGTGCAATGCGCGCATTAGCACAAATGCAATTACCTATTAATGTTATTGGTATTTTAGCCGGCTGTGAAAACATGCCAGGCTCAAATGCGTATCGTCCTGGTGATATTTTAACAACAATGTCAGGCCAAACAGTTGAAGTGTTAAACACCGATGCAGAAGGTCGTTTAGTATTGTGCGACGCATTAACGTACGTTGAGCGCTTTGATCCAGATACTGTTATTGACGTAGCAACGCTTACAGGCGCATGTATAGTAGCACTTGGTGCACATGCAACTGGTTTGCTGTCTAATCATAACCCACTAGCGCACGACTTATTAAAAGCATCTGAGCAAAGTGGCGATCGTGCATGGCAGTTACCACTGTGGGATGATTATCAAGATCAACTAGATAGCCCATTTGCAGATTTTACAAACTTAGGCGGGCGTTCTGCTGGCACCATTACTGCAGCATGCTTTTTATCTAAGTTTACTAAAAAATATAACTGGGCACATTTAGATGTAGCCGGTACGGCTTGGAGAAGTGGCGCTAAAAAAGGCGCAACCGGTCGACCAGTACCAATGCTTACTCAATATTTATTAAATAGAGCAGGTGTGAGCGAAGCAGCTCAAGATTAAACATTAAATTAAGTTAAACCTGTTTATAAGGCGCCGTTTGGCGCCTTATTTATTTGTGTATTAATTGAAGCAAAACGCGTTATATGGCAAAATCTGCCTCTTAATTTATGTGTATCAACTTAATACACATTCAATGTCATGGGAAGCCCCGATACAATGAACATGAACGCACAATTTTTCGTTCTAAAGCAACAAGATGAATCGTTGGCAAAGCCAGATGATCATTTTGCTTTGGCAGCTCAAATTGCAGCCGATCAGTATCGAAATGGTCAACGTGTATTTATATGTGTAGATAACAACGAAACCGCCTGTGCCATTGATGAAATAATTTGGGCATTCGATCCCGACAGCTTTGTGCCACATAATTTACAAGGCGAAGGCCCTAAAGGTGGCGCACCTGTAGAAATTGGCATAACGCCTCCTGTTGGTAATCGTAAAGTTTTAATAAATTTGGCTAATAACTTGCCGGATTTTATTCGTCGATTTAACCAAGTTTTTGATTTTGTACCCGTAGAACCCGTTGCTAAGCAAGCTGCTCGCGAGCGCTTTAAAAAGCTGCGCCAACTCGGTGCCAATATCACCACGCAAGATATTAATAACTAAAAACACGTTTAGTTAAATAGCTAACCAACTAATTTAAGTACTTATTTAAGGTTCTGTGTAATGGATAAAACCTACAATCCGCAAGATATTGAACAGTCTCTATATCAAGACTGGGAACAAAAAGGCTACTTTAAGCCATCTGGTAAAGGCGTACCATATTCAATTATGATCCCGCCGCCAAATGTCACTGGTAGCTTACACATGGGCCACGCCTTCCAAGATACAATAATGGATACCCTAACGCGTTTTAAACGTATGCAAGGTAACAACACATTATGGCAAGTAGGTACTGACCACGCAGGTATTGCAACGCAAATGTTGGTTGAGCGTAAGCTTCATGCCGAAGAAGGTAAAACACGCCACGATTTAGGTCGCGAAGATTTTATTAATAAAATCTGGGAATGGAAAAAAGAATCGGGCGGAACTATTACCAAGCAGCTTCGTCGCCTTGGCGCATCGGTTGATTGGGATCGTGAACGTTTTACAATGGACGATGGCTTATCTGAAGCCGTTAAAGAAGTGTTTGTACGCCTTCATAAAGAAAACCTAATTTACCGTGGTAAACGCCTAGTAAACTGGGATCCTAAATTACACACGGCTATTTCTGATCTTGAAGTTGAAAACAAAGACAAAAAAGGCCACATGTGGAACTTACGTTACCCACTAGCTGATGGCGTTACAACACAAGACGGAAAAGACTACATTGTAGTAGCTACAACCCGTCCAGAAACCATGCTTGGCGACTCGGGTGTTGCAGTAAACCCAGATGACGAACGCTACATAGATTTAATTGGTAAAGAGATTTTATTACCAATCGTTAATCGTCGTATTAAAATTGTTGCTGATGAACATGCCGATAAAGATAAAGGTACGGGTTGTGTAAAAATAACCCCAGCGCACGACTTTAACGATAACGAAGTTGGTAAACGTCATCAAATGCCAATGATCAACATTTTCGATAAAGATGCAGCTATTCTAACCCAAGGTGAAACATACACCTTTGATGGTAAAGAAATTGAGTTTGATGCGCCAATTCCTGAGCGCCTACATGGGCTTGATCGTTTTGCAGCGCGTAAAGCGATTGTGGCAGAATTTGAAGAACTAGGCTTACTAGAAAAAATTGAAGATCATGGTTTAACCGTACCTTACGGTGACCGCTCTGGTGTTGTAATTGAGCCACTACTTACCGATCAATGGTATGTACGTGTTGCACCACTTGCTGAACCGGCAAAAGACGCTGTTAAAAACGGCGATATTCAATTTGTACCTAAGCAATACGAAAACATGTACTTCTCGTGGATGAACGACGTACAAGATTGGTGTATTTCACGCCAGCTTTGGTGGGGTCATCGTATTCCAGCTTGGTACGACAGTGAAGGCAACGTATTTGTTGGTCGCGACGAAGCTGAAGTACGCCGTGAAAACAACATTGCAGACAGCGTAACGCTAAGCCAAGACGAAGACGTACTTGATACATGGTTCTCATCAGCGCTTTGGACGTTCTCTACACAGGGTTGGCCAGAAAATACCGATGATTTAAAAACCTTCCACCCGTCTGATGTACTGGTAACTGGTTTTGATATTATTTTCTTCTGGGTTGCGCGCATGATTATGATGACGCTGCACTTTGTAAAAGACGAAAATGGCAAACCACAAGTTCCGTTTAAAACCGTGTATGTAACTGGCTTAATACGTGACGACAATGGCGATAAAATGTCTAAGTCAAAAGGTAACGTACTTGACCCACTAGATATGATTGACGGCATTGAACTTGAAGACCTAGTACAAAAACGTACTGGTAACATGATGCAGCCAAAACTTGCCGCTAAAATCGAAAAAGATACGCGTAAAGTATTTGCAGGCGGTATTGAAGCACACGGCACCGATGCCCTTCGCTTTACCCTTGCTGCAATGGCATCTACCGGTCGTGATATTAACTGGGATATGAACCGCCTTGAAGGTTACCGTAACTTCTGTAACAAATTATGGAACGCGAGCCGTTACGTATTAATGAATACAGAAGAGCAAGACTGTGGTTTTGCAAATGGCGCTCAAACAGAGCTTTCATTAGCTGATCGCTGGATTTTAGGTCAATACGAAGCTACCGTTAAAACCTATACTGAACACCTAGATAACTACCGCTTTGACTTAGCTGCTAACACGCTTTACGAATTCACTTGGAACCAGTTTTGTGATTGGTACTTAGAGCTAACTAAGCCGGTATTATTTAAAGGCAATGAAGCGCAGCAACGTGGTACACGTAATACACTTATTACCGTACTTGAAAGCTTACTGCGTTTAATGCACCCAATGATGCCATACATAACAGAAACTATTTGGCAACGTGTTGCACCACTTGCAGGCATTGAAACAGCAAATACCAGTATTATGGTTCAGCCGTTCCCAGTATATAATGCAGCAAGCGTTGATGCTAAAGCGATGGACGATTTAGAGTGGGTTAAACAATTCATTTTAGCGATTCGTAATATTCGTGGTGAAATGGATATTAGTCCAAGTAAGCCACTTAATGTATTACTTGCAAATGCATCGAGCGACGACGTGCGCCGCATTGAAGAAAACAAATCATTTTTAGCATCACTTGCAAAAATTGAAGAGTTTACAATGCTTGAAAACAAAGATGACGCACCTGCATGTGCAACGTCTTATGTTGGCAACCTTGAAATTATGATCCCAATGGCAGGCTTAATTGATGTAGAAGCCGAGCTTTCGCGTATTAATAAGCAGCTCGAAAAAGCCGAAAAAGGCCTAGCACAAGTGCAAAACAAACTCGCTAACGAAAAGTTTGTAAACAACGCACCTGAAGCGGTACTTGCTAAAGAAAATGCAAAACTGGCTGAGTTTAGCGACGCTAAAACTAAGCTACTTGAGCAAAAAACTAAAATAGAAAGTTTATAAGCTTTCATAAAAATGCCTATTAACACTATTTAATAGGTATTAAAAAAGCCGCTCATATTATTAAGTGAGCGGCTTTTTTGTGCCCAGAGCCTAAGCCCTAAGCATTTATACAAATATTAAAATTTGTAGTTGTACTGAGCACCAATTAATACTGCATGACCTTTTGATTCAAAAGACCATTCACTGCCAGAATCATCAGCTTCAGTAAAGTTTTGTGTTTTACCACGAATAATACTCGCACCTAAATCAACGTTAGAGTTTTGATCTATTGTGTAGTTACCACCAAACGAGAACCAAAAACGATCTGTATCTGGAATCGAAATTGATAGGTGTGTTTGTGATACAGGCGACTCATCAAATGCAACACCGGCACGAAGTAATAAATCTTCATTTAGTTGATAGTCAGCACCCACAGAATAACGGAATGAATCACTGAAGCTTTCATCTTTTTCAAATCCAACAAACTTATCACCAGTTGGTGCTGTTACTTGTGCTTCTAAAGACTCAAAGCTACTCCAGCCAGTCCATAATACACTGTAGTGTAAACCTAATTTGTCGTCTAACTGATGAGAACCAGAAAACTCAGCAATAGCTGGTAAAGTAATTTCTACTGAGCCAGGAAGCTCAGCACCACCAGTACCACCTGCAGCGGCTGGTAATCCGTTAGAAAAATCGCCATCAAACGTAATATCAGTTTCTGTACGGTAGTTAAAACCAAAGCGGCTATTTTCATCTAACTGATACATTAAACCTACGTTTAAGCCAAAGCCAGTGTCGTCACCTTGAAGGTTTACTGCATCAGTACCAAAATCAAAGCCACTTGCATTTGCACCCACTTTACGAATAACAGTCGCATCAGCATAAATAGCATTTAAGCCTATACCAAAGCTAAATTGCTTAGATACTTTATATGCAACGCTTGCATTAAGGTTTACTGTAAATATTTCTGTCTCACCAGCAATTTGACCAGCTACATAATCATCTTGAAACTCTGTAGATAAACCAAAGTTAGAAAATGCACCAAAGCCAATCGATACTCTGTCGTTGTATGGCATAGTAAAGTAAATTGCAGGAACAATAGCGCTAGGAGCAATACTGTCATCATCTAATGCATTAGGATCAATACCGTTATTAGTGCCTTCACCTTCAATACTTACATCAGGGATAACACCAATGGCTGCAACGCTTAGTTGCTTTTCTTTAAATAAAGTCATTAGTGCTGGGTTACGAGCAACAACAGACGCGTCGTCTGCAATAGAAGCTTCACCAGCATATGCACGGCCTAAACCCGATGCATTTTGCTCTGATAATTGAAACGCAGCTGCAAAACTGTCAGCTGAAACAAATGCAAGCGAAGCTGCAATAAGAGTTTTAGTAAATTTCATTGTTGTGTCCTCACCAAACGAACTGTTTGGATAACTATGTGTGTTGTTATTAGGGTTTCAAACCTTGTCACACTACCTTAATTTTTTGTAAAAAACTCTATGAATAAGTTAAAAAACAGCAAAAAACATGATTTTTAACGGCATTTTAACAACTAATTAAAACTCATCGGACTAGAAGTGTGCTATTAGAGCATATACTCTAAATGTAATTAGTTATCATTTAGATTGACTTGAAAAATTTAGCAATTTACACTGAGTATAAAATAACAAAGGGAATAAAATAGTGACCATTTCACTCATTGTGGCTGGACTTTTTTTTTGTGGTGCAAGTGTGTTCTGCTTTTACAAGGCTAACTACTGTGCATGTACCCAAGCAGGTCAATGCGATAATCCAGTAAACCATTATTGGCTTGGGGCTATGTTTAGCGCATTAATTTCATTAGCGCTTTGTTGCTTAGCACTGCATGTAGAGCTGGGTACTTTATTATGGTTAACGCTAATGGGAAGTTGTTTTTTAGGTGCGTTTATTTCAGCTAGGCAATATAAGTATAAGCAGTGCAAAAAATCTACGCTAACAAATGCTCCTTCAATAAACGAGATAAGTTAATTTGGTAGTCGAGTGGCTTAACACTCGCTAAAATTTTAAGCTCTTGAGTGTGCTCACTCAAATCGATGTCTTTCGCTGTAATATGATGTTTATGCTTAGCATTATAAAATAGCTTAATTTTAGGCTTAATAGGATTAAGTACATTCCCCTCAAGTACTAACGCTAAACGTTCGTTTGTTAACTTAACAATAGTGCCTACTGGATGAACACCTAAGCATTTTATAAATCGTTGTACTAACTCTCCATCAAATAACTGTTTATTGGCTAATAAATAACGTAATGCATTAATAGGCTCATCGCCCTCTTGATGAGGTCTGTCGGCAGTCATTGCATCATATACATCAACTATTGCCATTATACGTGCCGGACGACTTAGTTTTTCAGCTTCTATTCCTCGTGGATAACCAGAGCCATCTAATCTTTCATGATGATTCACTATCATATCGAGCATAAGTGGTGTAACGCCCTTTTCACCCTTAACTAAAGCTAAACCTTGTGCTACATGTTTTTTAATTGCCAGCAGTTCATTATTCGTAACTTTAGTTGGTTTTGAGAATATACCTTGAGGTAGTTTGGCTTGACCTAAATCATGGAGTAAAGCGCCCATGGCAAGTTCTTGCACAACAGCTTGTTTGTATCCCAAATATTTAGCAAATACAGCGGTAAAAATGGCGCAGTTAATCATATGACGCCAGTTGTAACTGTGTTTATCTTTGATACGAGTAAGAATACTCATAGCATTAGCGTTACGAAAAACAGAACTAACTATTTCATTAGCAATTTCATCAAGCACCTTCATATTGATAGTAAGACCTGATGTTAGATCACCATATAAGGATTGTAATTTTCGGTTATTTTGCTCATAGCTCACACTTGCTTTAGAGAATTCTTGCTCTATAGTTATAATTAACTTAGCTTTTTCAGGCTTTAGCTGACTGTTAGACGTTTTAAGTTTACTTTGCGGTTTATATTTGCCGGGTATTGCAGCATCACCTTTAGCAAAATCAATTAAAAGCTCAAGCACTCCCTCTGCAACTAAACGCTTAATAATAGATTTATCGCGCACTAAGCCACTCGTTTTAATTTTTATGCTGTTGACCCCTTCATGTTGCTTAGTAACGCTATCGACATACATGCCAGGTACAAGCTCTGATATAGGTAAAGTAATAAGCATAAAAGTGAGTTTTTCTACAAAAAATAAATATGTGTATTAAATAACACCTATCAACCCTAAAAGTCTACTTTTTGAGTTAATGGTAATGATAAATAACTAACACCGTAACTTGTAGTTCAATTTAAGTATTGTTGTAACGAGCGTTACTTTCTCTATGAGTAAAACTAAATCTTATTGATATTTAACTAATCATTATAAAAAATCGAACTTAATTAACCTAATTTGAACATAATATTGTTTAACCTCGGTCTAAATAAATATAACAACTAATAGCAGCTTTAAATATTTAAGAGTATTAACGTATATGACAAAACTAAACCAACCTGTATCAAATTTAAGTGTGGCAGCAATAAACACCGCTTCGCCATTAGGTCATATATTAAAAGTAGCAGCTCCGTTGCTCGACAGTTTATTAGGCATAAATAAACTACGTAATATTTACCTCTCTAATAATTTATCGGGTTTACCTAAACAAGAGTTTAGCGAGAAGCTTTTAAATGTATTAGGTATAAATGTAATTGGTGCTCAAGGTGTAACAAGTAAAATACCTCAGGAAGGTCCTTGTATTGTGGTATGCAATCATCCTTATGGAATGATTGAAGGCGTGATTATTGCCAAGTTATTAACTAATTATCGTAAAGATACAAAAGTAATGGCTAACGTAGGTTTAAAAATATTTAAAGAAATAGAAGAGTATTTTATATTTGCTAATCCACTAAAGCCAAAAGCCGCTATTAATACTTCCGCTATTAAGCAATGCTTTAAACACATAAATAACGATGGTTTACTTGTTGTATTTCCGGCAGGAAGAGTCTCATTTTTTCAATCTGATAAACAGCGCATAACCGATGCTGAATGGAATAGATTAGCAGCTCAGTTAGCACTAAAAACACAAGCCCCTTTATTACCTGTTTTTATTAGTGGCGAAAACAGCCCAGCGTTTCATAATTTAGGACGAATTTATTACCGTTTTAGACTACTCATGTTGGTGCGAGAATTACTTAAAATACAAAAAAGCACTATTAGCTTAAGTGCTGGTAATTTACTAACATCAAAATTATTAGGTAAGTTTGACCAAACTGTCGACGTTAATGACATAGCTCGTTTGCAGTGTTATTTAAATGATGAACGTTACATAACACCTTGGCAAGATGATAACCAATCAACTCAACTTAAAGCAATTATGCCCGATGTTGATAAAACAAAAATGACGAACGAACTATCTAACTTGCCAAGTGAGCAGCATTTAGTCGATTTTAAAAACTACTCTGTTTATTACGGTTATCAACAGCAAATACCTAATTGCGTAGCGGAAATAACTCGCCTTAGAGAAATAACCTTCCGTACATTAAATGAAGGGAGTGGCGAGCCGTGCGATACCGATAAATTTGACGCAACCTATATGCATTTGTTTATTTATGATCATAAAAATGAAGAAATCATTGGGGCTTACCGAATAGGCCAAACTGATTTATTACTAAAAAATAATGACATAAGTGCTTTATATTTGTCGCAAATGTTTAACTTTGAACCCTCTTTTATTAATCAACAACAGCCATGCTTAGAAATGGGTCGCTCATTTATAGTTGAGGAACATCAAGGGAGCTACCATGGGTTGTTATTGTTGTTTAAAGGGATTGGTGTGTATATGGCGCAAAACCCACGTTACCGAACATTATACGGCACGGTTTCACTCAGTAAGCTTTATGATCCTCGCTCTGTAGCAATTATTGACCATACAATGGTAAATAATAAAGATGGCGTAAACGCAAATACACCTTTTGATAATAAGATTCACCCAGAATTTACCGATTTTATTAATAACCGCACATTAAACATCGAGCAAGTATCAACTTTAGTAATGGGGATAGAGTCCGATAAAAAAGACCTGCCTATTTTATTAAAGCAATACCATAAGTTAGGCGCTCAATTTCATTGCATGGGAATTGATAGCAACTTTAATCACACTCCAGGGCTACTTTTGAGCGTTCACTTACCTAGCGCTCCGGAAAAGCTATTAAAGCTCTACCTTGGTGATAAAAAAGATAATTACGTAAACTACCCAGAAGCTGCTTATACTAATTCGCTTAATTAAATAGTCTATTTTGAGGTAAAAAACCTTGAAGATAACAAAGTAGAAATTCGTTATTTAGTTGTTCTCGGCAATTGCTCCTGTGTTGCTCTATCTCCTGTATTCATGTAGCTGTATATCAGAGATTTTTAACGCAGTTAGCGTCAGGTTTAATTCTTCAAATTGATTAAGTACTAATCCACTAAAAAGCCGAAGCAATTAATTGCTTCGGCTTTTTAAGTATTCATTTAAGCGCTATTTGATATAAATTACATAACTTATGATGTAGCTGACTTTAGACAATTAACACTACTAATTCGTTGAGATTGCTTATCTAAATAATCAAAGCTAATAGTATTACTTACCTGAATATGGCTAATGCTGACAGTCATAGCATCATCTCGGTGCATATTAACGCCATATTGCCCTTGCTTATCTTTACTATAGTGAAATGCTAAAAACTGCTCGCTTACTGGGTGTCTTAAATCAATCATTTTTTTAAATTGTTGTAGTCGTTTTTTAGTTACGACCTCTAATTCGACCCCTGATGACGTAACAATCGGTTCAATTTCGCATTGAGTTAACTGCTTAGCATCCCACCTAATAAAATTAACATCGTTATTATTTAGTGATAATTTAGCGGGGAAAATACACAACTTAAATGGTGCATATCCCGATAAATCTAAATTTTGTAGTTGCTGTAAAACACTTACATTATTGTTCAATAGTAATGGTATTAAAGCTCCTCGACTGTATTTAACTGCGTCTATATCAAATACACTTTGGTAATCGTTTAATAATGCTAACGTTTGCCCAAAACTCGAAACCCCCAACCATGTACCACCACCTTGCGGATCGGTTGGATAGATTACATTACCATTATGCTTTTTTGGCGGTAATGCCTTTGTTCGCGTTTTTTGTTCATCACGATTAAAAAACAACTCATAACCATCTTCAGTTAAAAAGTAGCTTAAAGTGCACATTTAATTTTGAGTCGTCTTAGTTTGCATTAGTTGATTTTTTTCTCTTAAAAAAGTAGCCGTACTTGGCGCTAAGCCAAAGCTTTGATCGAATTGTGATTTTTGAGCAAATGATATTTGCGAAATCATCGCATAATGATGTACTGCATGACTGCCTACAAAAATAAGCTCTCGTGCTAATGAAGTCGTTACTGTTTGTACATTTTTGCTTTTAATCGAAACTTCAGTTGAAAGTAATAATGGTTCATTAAAATTACTTTCACTGAGCTGTTCAATCCACGATGCTATTTCATCAATTTTACTGATTGCTGCCTTTGGACAACTTTCAATATCACCGCCTCTTAACCTATAATCATAGTCAACACTTTTTACATTAAAGCCAACCAGTAACGATTGATAATGATCGATAATATGGCGCATATGCGAGCCTGCCGAACTAATAAAGTTAGGAGTAACGATTTGCGAATAATCCTCTTTAGTTACACCTTCAAGATAAGCGCGTCCTTGAGCTAGTATTTCTAATTGACTATTTAACATTGAATCGACTTTCCCCATTTACTACTGCAATCGTATATGAATCACATAACGTTGAGTAAAATTTTAATAATTTGTATTGTATGATTTACTAGAAAGCTGTTTTTATAATTAACTTTCAAAATTTATCAGGAAAATGCATTTTATTGATTTTCTATTTAGTAAATTAGGAATATAAAAACGAACATTTGAAATAATAAGAGTAGATAGTGGGGGAATAAATAACAAGGTTATACTAAACAATATAAAGCAAATGGCGCTCTCGGTAGGGATCGAACCTACAACTCAGCCTCCGGAGGGCCACGTGATATCCATTTCACCACGAGAGCACATTTGTTGCCGCCACACCAACTCGCGATATCAGTGCTTTAGCATGCGCAATAATAAAGAGATCTTACGTTAAATGCTAGCAACATTAGTTTACATGCCTATTAATTAAGCTGTTTTAAATAAAACACTTCACAATAATGTAAAAACACGCTATTTATTAATATTAGATAAGAAAGGTAACGCTTTAGCAACATTTTACTATAATTGTCGCTGTGCATATTTTTAACACGAGGAAGTAATTATGAGTTTAATGTCTACAGAGCAAGTTGCTGAGTTTTTAGGTGTAAAAGCAGAGCGAGTAAAACGCCTAGCCCGAGAAAGTTTATTAATAGCTAAATCGCAAGATGAAAACGGTGAGCCACAATTTGATACTGATGAAGTAACTAAATATAAAGAGCTGGCAGAGCGTTTTGGTGGGCTTTAAATAGAATAAAAAGTAGTTAAGGTTTTATCTTATTTTGGCTAATTAGGTCATCAAGCTGCGCGCGTAATTCAACACTTTTATTACTTATAGCGCGTTGCTCATACCACCCTACACATAACACCAAATAAAGCAGCTTATAGTTATTAAGTTTATCTATTGATTGAGTAAACTTAAACTCCCCGCTTATACATTTTTTATAATCAGCTAATAATATGCTTTCACTGTGCTCACTTAAGTTAAAGCTAACAGCAAGGGATGCTAAGTCAAAATATACATCATTAGTTTTGGCGTACTCAAAATCAATTAAGTACATGCCAGTGGCGTTTACTATTATATTTTCTTTAACTAAATCGTTATGACAAAAGCCTTCATCAAATGACATCCTTGAAATTACTTTTAATGCGGCTTCAATTTGCGGTTGGTATTGTTTATAAACCAACGATTGTTGATAACAAAATAGTTCTTTCGCGATATCCATTGGTTCGGTTTTAATATCGTAATTATGCACTTGAACTAGTTTATTGATTAAACTGCGCGGAATACTCGATATATGTGATTGAGCAACATCACCTTCAATATAATTAAAGGCTGCATGTTGATTTACTTTGTCTAGCCAAATAGGTGCTGGGCATACACTAAAGCCACTTAAAAAACGCTGTGCTTCAAGCCCTATATTTGGCCAATGGCTTTTATAGCACTTTAATAAGTAACTTTGCTGTTCAGTGCGTATTAAAAAGTTGTGATTACTAAAGCCATTAATTATCCGTTCACATTTAACAATGCTCTGAGCCTCTGTAAACGCGCTACATATTTTAATTAACTCTGTCTTAGTAATCATCTATTAGAGCTGTGCAACAGGCTTAGCTTGGCTTTGTTCGTATTCTTCATACCAAGTTTTAAATCCCCACGCCGCCATAATGGTATAAAAGATAAAGAGTGCTAGCGTTGGGTAATAGCCTTTTTCGTAATATAAATACATAGACGCTGCATCTATTACAATCCAATACAGCCAGTTTTCGAGGACTTTTTTAGCCACTAAGTAAGTAGTTACTACTGCAAAACATGTTGTAAAGCTATCAAGATAAGCAAAATCGGCATGAGTATAGTTTTGCATAACGTAACCAATAGCTATTGCAGCTACGGTTGTTAAACTAATTAGAACTGCATGACGATTTATAGACCACGATGTAATATTTAAATTTGCAGCTTTGCCTTTACGCCACACAACCCAGCCAAATACAGCCATGTACATATAATAAAAATTAAGTAATGACTCCATAAGTAATGCGCCATTCCAATACATTATTGTATAAATAAGCGTGCTAAAAAAAGCAGCTGGCCAACACCATAGGCTTTCTTTTATTGCTAATAATAAGTAGGCCATAGACAACCCTACCGCAATGTATTCCCAATGCGACATTGCTGTAAAACCACTTAAGGTTTGTGTTAAAAAGTCCATATTATGCAGTTACCGTTTAGTTGTGCCGATTGTTATACCAATCTGCTTATATACGGGGTCTATTTAACGTTAAGAAAATTACGCTAGAACTAGGCAAAAATTTTTGTATCTAGTTGTTCTAAATAAAAAATTTTAACGACGTTATAGTGCAATTTAATTCGTTAAATTGATCAAAGATTTATGCAGGTTGGTATTATAGGTTATTCAGGCGATAAATCGCCAGAGAGAAACTTACATACAAAAATAGCTTTACCAAACTCTTCATATGAACGTTTAATTTCGGTATTTAACACCTGCATTACTAAATCATAATCACCAAAAATTTGAGTTGATAGTGTATTTGTAATCACTTTCAAGTCATCGTATTCATTTAATCGGTCAATAAAGCCCTGAATAAACGGGATGTAATCTTGGTGCAATGGGTATTTACTGATCTCTACTGATAATTTCATTTTAAACTCTTTATATTAATTATTTGATTTCAAAAAATCGTTCAATGCCAGTTCAATACAGTGTAAAATCACCGTAACACTCAATCGAAATGAGCTAAATATGGCACGCAGAATCACTTATACATTTAAAAACCAACCACGCGAGATTAATTTTGCTAAAGATAAATACCACGACATGTATCAAGCAATTGCTGCTGCTGAAGGTATTGACCTGACTAATTACTTAAGCATGGTACAACAAATAGAAATGACCTCAAAAGGGTCGGCCTCTGTTCGTAACTTTCGCGACCAAGAATTTGCCCGTATGGGCTTTAGCGATATTTACTTTATAAAAGAGTAAGTATCGCTTTATGGTAATTTATACCAATTACATTAAATTAGTGATCTATTTAATACGTTAAAATGATCATATTTTTAATAAAATTGGTATTAGTTAGCTGTATTAACGCTGATACTCATAACTTACGCGTGGTGTAATATTACATAACAGCTCGTAAGGGATAGTATCAGCGCATAGTGCTATTTCTTCCACTGGTAGCTCAGGACCCCACATAGTAACCCTATCGCCCACTTTAATATTGTGTTCATTAGCGCCTATATCTACGCTAATCATATCCATAGCTACACTGCCAACAATACCATAACGCTGCTTACCAATTATAACTGGAGTGCCTTCTTTAGCATGCCTAGGATAGCCATCACCATAACCCATAGCCACAACAGCTAACTTGGTTGGTTTATCACTTTTCCAACGCCCACCATACCCTACCGCTTCATGGGCTGGTACATTACGCACTGCAATTACACGCGTAGTTAAACGCATAACAGGCTTTAACTTGTGTTGCTGCCCAACGCTATTTGCTATTGGTGATACGCCATATAACATAAGTCCAGGACGCACCCAATCACCATGACCATTTGGCCATGCAATAATACCTGCAGAGTTTGATAAGCAATGTGCTTGGTCAATGCCATTCACTAAATTATCAAATAAGGTAATTTGTTGAACCGTTTTAGCATTATCAACATCATCAGCACACGAAAAGTGGGTCATTAAATTAACGGTATTTTTGGCGTTAGGCGTTTTTTGTAAACGGTTATAAAACTCTTCAAACTGCTCAGGCGCTATACCTAAGCGGTGCATACCCGTATTTATTTTTAACCAACATGTAATTGGTGCATCGAGCTTTGCTTTCTCAAGTGCAGTTAATTGATATTCATCGTGAATAATAGTCTGAAAGTTATTAGCGAGTAACAAAGGTAAGTCGGCTTTATTAAAAAATCCCTCTAGTAAAACTATTGGCTTTGTTAAGCCGCCAGCTCTAAGGGCCAAAGCTTCATCTACACGAGCTACAGCAAATGCGTCAGCATCATTTAAATGCTGCGCAATCGTTACTAAACCATGACCATAAGCATTCGCTTTTAAAACAGCCATTACTTTGCTATTTGGAGCAAAGCGTTTAACTTGCGCAAGGTTATGCGCAAGTGCCGTTAAGTTAATTTCAGCAGTCGCTAAACGCATTAGTAATCGTCATCTACCGCAGGACCCGCGTAATTATCAAAGCGAGAAAATTGACCTTGGAATGTTAAACGCACTTTACCAATTGGACCGTTACGTTGTTTACCTATAATGATTTCGGCAATACCTTTGTCGGTGCTGTCTTCGTTATAAACTTCATCGCGGTAAATAAACATGATTAAATCGGCATCCTGCTCTATCGAGCCTGACTCACGTAAATCTGAGTTAATTGGGCGCTTATCGGCACGTTGCTCTAGCGTACGGTTTAGCTGCGAAAGCGCAACAACTGGGCATTTCAGCTCTTTTGCTAATGACTTAAGTGAACGCGAAATTTCAGCAATTTCGAGTGTTCGGTTATCAGCAAGGCTTGGTACACGCATTAACTGCAAGTAATCGACCATGATCATGCTAATACCGCCGTGGTCACGTGCTATACGACGTGCACGAGAACGAACATCTGTAGGTGTTAAACCTGATGCATCATCAACGTACATTTTGCCTTTTTCCATCAACAAACCCATTGTTGATGAAAGTCGCGCCCAATCGTCATCATCTAACTGACCAGTACGTACTTTAGTTTGGTTAATACGACCAAGAGACGCTAGCATCCTCATCATAATTTGTTCTGAAGGCATCTCTAGAGAGTAAATAAGCACTGGTTTGTCTTGAGTCATTGCGGCATGTTCAGCAAGGTTCATCGCAAATGTGGTTTTACCCATTGAAGGACGTGCTGCAACAATAATTAAATCGGATGGCTGTAAGCCGGTCGTCATTTTATCAAGATCGGCATAGCCGGTACTCACACCCGTTACACCATCTTGCGGCGATTGATAAAGCTCTTCTATTTTATCAACGGTTTTTTCAAGGATGCTATGAATGCTTTGCGGGCCTTCATTATTTTTTGTTCGTTGCTCAGCAATTTTAAACACTTTGCTTTCGGCAAAATCGAGTAGGTCGTGACTGGTACGCCCTTCGGTATTAAAACCAGCTTCTGCAATTTCATTTGCTACACCAATCATTTCACGTACCACAGCGCGCTCACGCACAATGTTTGCATACGCGTCGATATTTGCTGCACTTGGGGTATTTTTAGCAATTTCGGCTAAATAAGCAAAACCACCAATTCCAGCTAATTTATTATTTTTTTCTAAACTTTCAGAAATAGTAATTAAATCTATCGGATCGCCAATTTCAGCAAGTGCCGTCATCGCCTCAAAAATTAACTTGTGCGTGCGGGTATAAAAATCCTGTGATACAACAAGCTCAGCTACGCGGTCAAAAGCTTGGTTATCAAGCATTAAGCCACCTAAAACAGATTGTTCAGCTTCTATTGAATGGGGAGGAACTTTAAGAGTATCGACTTGCTTATCTGGTTTGGCCATAACTTCACAGTAGTAAAATTGAATGGCTCTATTCTATCGACTTGCAGGGGCTGTGCAAATAGAAAAGCAGGAAATCTTTTCCTGCTTTTTGTAACTCAATAGCTTAATTTATCTATATCAACGGTTATTTCTTTCTAAGCTCTATTCGCCCGCTAATCGTATCCATTTCAACGTTCGCATTACCGCCATGAATACTAAATTCTAAATCGCTTGCTGGGCCATATTTAGCCTTTTGCACTTTATTGCTGTTGAGCTCATTTATTATTTTGCCATTCGCATGTGCTTTAATTTCAAACTTAGCGGATACATCGGCTGCAAAGAAAAACTCAGCATCGCCACTTACCGATTCAAAACGTACATCGCCGCCCTTTAAAAGCTCTTTAATATGTACTTCAGCTTCACCATTTACAGTATTAATCCGTAAGTTTTTAATAGCCGATAGCGTAAAATCTATATCGCCATTTACGTTTTCAAGGCGCACATCATTAGCACTTGAAATTGATTTAATATCACCATTAACCGCGCTAAAACGCAGCTCACCACTTGACTGCCTATCGTTAATTTCGCCATTTACGGTTTCAAATTGAATATTACCGCTTAAGTTTTCTGCATTTACATCACCATTAACGGTGGTTAATTTAACATTACCGACAATAGTATCTACAGTAATCTCACCATTAACCACATCAACCTCAGCGCCGTTTTCAAGCTCTTTTGCAATAACCGATGCATTTACGCCAGCAAATTCAAGCGCACTGCTTTTTGGCATAAATATAGTTAATTTTGATCCATCACCGTTATTTCCCCAGCTCATTTTACGCGGCATTTTTACAATAAACTCAGTTTTATCGCCACTCGTTTTAAGCTCATAACCATCAGCTTTGTCATCAAGTTCACCTGATACTTTAAATACGTTTTTATTCCATCCGGTTATATTTATATCGCCACGCTGGTTTTCGATAAAAATAGTGCCGCCATTTGGTACGTCTATTTGCTTATCTATTTTTTCACCTGCAAATACCACCAGTGGAAATAAGCTCAACCCTAATAAAATA
The DNA here is from genome assembly GCF_015864385.1 of Pseudoalteromonas sp. SWXJZ94C. Lineage (NCBI taxonomy): Bacteria > Pseudomonadati > Pseudomonadota > Gammaproteobacteria > Alteromonadales > Pseudoalteromonadaceae > Pseudoalteromonas > Pseudoalteromonas sp. SWXJZ94C. The sequence continues at coordinate 18,498 of NZ_JADYXF010000043.1, read as the reverse complement.
GCTTTCATGTCGTACTCCTAAATATGTTGCCAACGAGGCGCGTGCACCTTGTTAATCAAATCAAGTTGTTGTTGATATATTTGCGCTAACATTGTCAGTAACGCTTGGTTTTGTGGTTCATTTTCAAGAGCTTGCTTTATGGCTTGCTCTGCTTCTTCTAATTCTTGTAATTGTATTTGCCAATTACTGGTAAGTGCTTCTTTATTTTTGTATTCAACCAACAAACTATTTTTTTGCGCTGAAAAGTAATCACTTATCGCAACTACAGGTTGTGGTTCAGGCGTTATATAAAATATATTTACTGCAACTAAAGCCGCAATTGTACAGGCTGCTATTACCGTTATTTTTGGCCAAATAACAGTGTTTATTTGTGCTGTTTTGCTATTTATAATTGCTCGCTCAACACCTGCCCACAAGTCTTTTTGTGGTGCTATATCTTTATCAAGCGTATTTAGCGACTCGTTTAAGTAGTTGTTAAAATTAGGTTTATTCATTTTCATACCACTCTTGTAATAACTGCCTAGCACGATGATATTGCGATTTACTTGAGCCAACAGCCATACCTAATTGCTCAGCTATTTCCTCGTGCCTGTAACCTTCAATTGCAAACAATACAAATACCATACGCGCACGTTCAGGTAGCCTTACTATTAGCTTATCTAGACCATTTAAACCTTCACAGTCATTAGCCGATTGCTCATCCATACCACTGTGCTCAATACTCACCACTTTTTGCAGCCAGTTTTTTTGCCTACGTAAGTAACTAATTGCTACATTACTTGCAACACTGTAAAGCCAAGTAGAAAACTGCGAGCGACCATCAAACAGCGCTATTTTATGCCACACCTGCACAAATACTTCTTGAGTGGCATCTTCGGCATGCGCTTGATCGGCTAATAAACGTAAACATAAGCCATAAACTCGCTTTACATGTAACTCATAAAGAGTTGCGTATGCAGCTTGATCACCCGATTTAATACGCTCAATCAATGCAGCTTCGCACAAAGGCGTTTGTTCGGATTTAACGTGTAACATCCGTAATGTCGCCTTTTAATTATTATTAGTGAGTTAGTGTATTGATAAGTTAGACGTAATGACAGTTCGGAAAGGTTTAAATGAAATGAAAAAATATTGAAGAAAAAAGAATTGCTTGTACAAGGTTTTATTTAACTGCGGCTTAATTAATAGCTTATACATAAAGTTAGCTAAATTACAGACACAAAAAAGCCGTGCTAATAGCACGGCTTTTGTCGCTTAATTAAAAATTAAGCTTCAGCGATTACGATTACTTTAATAGTAGCCGTTACGTCTGAGTGAACTGAAATTGATACGTCAAATTCACCTGTCTCACGGATAGTACCTAGAGGCAAACGAACTTCTGACTTAGCAACTTCAACACCAACAGCTGAGATAGCGTCAGCGATGTCACGAGTACCGATTGAACCGAATAACTTACCTTCGTCACCAGCTTTAGATACTAATGTAACTTCAGCTAATGCTTCTAGTTTTTCAGCGCGTGCTTGTGCAGCAACTAACTGTTCAGCGATTTTCGCTTCAAGTTCTGCGCGACGTGCGTCAAAAGTTTCAATGTTAGCTTTAGTCGCAGGAACTGCCTTACCTTGAGGGAAAAGGAAGTTACGTGCGAAACCAGATTTAACTACAACCTGTTCACCTAGGCTACCTAGGTTAGCGATCTTATCTAGTAGAATAACTTGCATGTTTCTACACCTTTTAAAAACTGTTAATCCGCTGCTTACTTATGTAAGTCAGTGTATGGAAGAAGGGCTAAGTAGCGAGCACGCTTAATAGCAGTTGCTAGCTGGCGCTGGAATTTTGCGCTAGTACCTGTAATACGGCTAGGTACGATTTTGCCACTTTCTGTAACATAGTTTCTAAGAGTAGCTAGATCTTTGTAATCGATTTGTTGTACGCCTTCCGCTTTAAAGCGGCAAAACTTACGACGTCTGAAATAACGTGCCATGAGATTAATTCCTCAAATAATTCTTTCGATATGCTGAGCATGCAAAACCAATTGGCTAAGGCCGTTACGACCTTCGTGGCGATTTAAAAAACCACTCACTTGCAATGCCTGCCCAACGTGCAAATGTTGAGTCTGTTGTTGCATTTGCTTTCCACTGGCAACTACCTGAAGCCTCACGTAACTATTACGGTTAAGGTCTGCTTCGGTTTGCATTGATTTATGTTCTATAACAAAAATACAATGCTTTATGCCAGCAGGGCTTTGGCTAAACTTGGGAGTTTTACAAACTACCCCAGATAAAACCAGTTGATTCATAAAAGGGCTAACCATTTATATTCATCACCAGTTAAACGCCATGCTTGGACTCAAAACAATTAAGCAGCTGGTGCTTCTTTCTTCTCTTCTCTTGCAAGAGGAGACGCTTCAGTTACAGCACTTTTAGTGCGAACAACCAAGTTACGAAGCACTGCATCGTTGTAGCGGAAAGTAGTTTCTAGCTCGCTGATTACTTCAGTTGGTGCTTCAACGTTCATAAGAACATAGTGAGCTTTATGAAGTTTGTTGATTGGGTAAGCCAGTTGACGGCGGCCCCAGTCTTCAAGGCGGTGTATAACACCATTTGCTTCAGTGATTGAACCTGTGTAACGTTCGATCATACCAGCAACTTGCTCACTCTGATCAGGGTGAACCATGAATACGATTTCGTAATGACGCATGGATATTCCTTACGGTTAATAGAGCCTTCTACCGTTTCGGCCGGTCGGTTTAAGGCAAGGAATTAATAGTTTAAAAGCCGAAATGAGCGCGCATTTTACGCTTAGTAGGATAATTAAGCAAGCATGTTTTTAACGCTTTATTAGAAAGAGCTTACAAAATATTTTACTCACATCAACAAAAAGGTAGGTACTTAATACTATTACTGTAAACGCTGAGCTTGAACGCGTAAAAACCGTGGTTTTTTTATTACTTAAGCTTTAAGTTTGCCTCGAAAATATAAGTATTTACTCAAACTAAAAGTCGTGCAATTATTAAGCAATACATTATTGAATAAGGATATTTATGAAGTATTTACTATCGCTTGTATTAATACTTACTTTTGTTACGTCTTCTTTAAGCCTCGCAGAAACTACTGCAACGGACATAACCGTTGGTAAAAAAATCATCTTGCAATCAAAAATACTTAACGAAGACAGGCCTATTAGAATTTACACCCCTGAAAATATAAAAGATGATGAGCCGTTGTATGTTATTTATTTGCTTGATGGTGTTGAGCATTTTCATACGGCTTCCGGTGTTATTAAATCGCTTATTGATTACGAACAGATTCCTAACGCGGTGCTCGTTGGCGTTGACACAACCAACCGTGTTCGCGATTATTTACCACAAGTACAAGGCGAGCCTAAAACCGAGTTTCAAACTTTTGTTAAAAACAAATGGTCTGATGCGGGGCAAACCGACAAGTTTTTAAAGTTTGTGTCTGATGAGCTCATGCCATACATAAATTCTCACTACTCAACTAACGGCTACAACACCTTAATTGGTCACTCCAATGCAGGAACGTTAGCGCTTTATACGCTAGTTAATCAGCCAGAGTTATTTAATAACTATATAGCTATAAGCCCTAATAGCTGGTGGAGTGATGAAGAGTTAAAAAATAATATTACAAAATACTCTAAGAACCCGAAAGGTAATCAAGCATTATTTATTAGCGTAGCAAGCGAAGGCGCACGCTTTTATACAGGCGTATTAAACACTTTAGTAAATTTAGAACAACAAGCGCCCGCACAACTTGAATGGGAATATAAGCACTACCCATCTTTTACTCATATGGGCACTATACTCCCAGCACTGAGCGATAGCCTAATCCACTTATTTAGTGACCTAATTTTTAACGTTACTGATGAGCATGGAAGATTTGCAGATGTATCGCTCATTACAGGTTACTACCAAGCACTTAGCGATAAGTACGGATTTAAGCTCAAAATTCCAAAAGATGTATATGTTGAATTTGCCCATAGCCAGCAAAAGTTTGATAACACTGCTAAAGCTATAATCACACTTAAACAATTTACTACCGACTACCCAAATACTACTTATGCTCATATGCGTTTATCGCAAGGCTACACTGCTAACAAACAGTTTAAAGAGGCAGTTACCAGCATGAAACACGCACTAGAGCTTGCTAAACAAAACTCACGCGACCCACTGTTAATTGATGCGCTCAAAGATATGCTGAATAAAGCACAAGATAATTTGTAGGTGATTTTACCTTCTTTTACGAGCTTCGCTCGTCGCGCCAGCAAGCTGTACGCTTACAAGTAGAACCAAACTCGGGGTTTAATATTTATTGTAGACGCCGAGCTTGCTCGCGTGAAAAGCGAGGCTTTTAATATATTTAAAACCACCATAAAACAAAAACCGATGTTTAAATTAAACATCGGTTTTTTTAATTGAGCTGATCGCTTTACTTTATTCGTTGAGTTTCGTTTCACTCAATCTACGTTACTTTCCTATCGCTTCTTTGGCGAACAGGTGTTTTATTGGTCCGAGGTTATCAACTAGCGAAAGCCCGACTCCACGAATAAGTTTTTTAAGCGGGTTTGCACCTTCAAACAACTCTTTTAGCCCTTGCATCATCGCAATGTGTTTTTGTGCATCGAGCTTACGGGTGCGCTCGTAATCTCTAAGTGCACGAGGGCTGGCAAATTCTTTCGTATCGCTGCTTAATAACTCAATTAAATAAGCGGCGTCTTTTAGGCCTAAGTTCATGCCAAGACCTGCGAGTGGATGAATAGTGTGTGCAGCATCGCCAATGAGTACCACTTTGCCTGAAACCCATTGTTGGGCGTAGCGCATTTTAAGTGGAAATGCAGCACGTTTACTTTGTACTTCACACAAACCACATTGACCGTCGATGGCTGCCATTACAGCTTTATTAAAGTCGCTGTCATCCATTTTAAGTAACTCATCACAATGGCTTGGGCTTGTAGACCATACAATAGAATGAGTATTGGCATCACTCAAAGGTAAAAACGCCAAAGGTCCTGTTGGTAAAAAAACTTGGCGTGCGGTGTTTGCATGTGGCTCTTTGGTTTTTATTGTCGCGACTAATGCATGGTGATCGTAATCTTTAAAGCTAAGTGCCATATTAAATTGCTTACGAATAGCTGAGTTTGCACCATCGGCCGCCACCAGCAGTTTTGCAATAATTGGCTCACCACTTTTTAAGGTAATAAATACATCCGATTCACTTTGATGTATTTGCTGATATTGCGTATCGAACATTAACGTGGCATTGCTTTGTTGTTCAAGCTGTTTTATTAGCGCATAACGAATAACGTCGTTTTCAACAATATGACCTAAATACTCGAGATCAAGCTGTTCGTTATTAAAGGTTATTTTACCAAAGCTGTCGGCATCGCGAACATCCATATGTGTATATGTACATGCTCGCAGTGCAGTAATATCTGCCCATACGTTCAATTGCTCTAACAAAGTTTGACTTGCAATACTCAGCGCACTTACACGTGAGCCATATGTATCTGCAGGTAATGCTTGCGTTGGTGCTGCGTCTAACACAACCACGCTTATATTTGCTTTTGCCAAACCAAGTGCCAGTGTTAGCCCCACACAACCGCCACCTACAATACAAACCTGTGCTTGCTTCATAAACGCCTACCTTGTTTAACTTGCCCCATTAACTGTTTAGCTAATGGTGCTTTTAATGCTGGAAATAAACCCATCGAAAACAACCCAATACTGCGCCCAAGTGCTAGCACGCGTGATGAGTTTGAAAATAACCTAACGAGTGCATCGGTTAAGGTCATCACGGTTTTTATGTCATCGCGGCGCTTTTGCGAGTATTCATGGGTAAAGGCATAACTACCTAAATTATGCAGGCTGTTTGCGATTAAATCGTTAAGTACTTGCACGTCGCGTAAGCCTAAATTAAAGCCCTGCCCTGCAATAGGATGAATAGCATGAGCAGCATTACCAATCACGACTGTACGATGCGCAGTAAGTGACTCTACTTGCCCGTACACTAATGGATAACTTGTGCGCTTACCCACTTTGGTGAATAGGCCTCCTCGGTAACCAAAAGCGCTTTGTAGTGCACTTAAAAACGCTTGCTCACTAAACCCCATGTGCTGCTCAACCTGTTCTTGGCGCATACACCACACTAACGAATAACGGTTATTGCTCATTGGTAATAACGCTATAGGACCATTTTGCGTAAAACGCTCAAAAGCTTCGTTATTATGTCCATCGCCAACTTCTATATTGGCAATTATTGCACCTTGATCATAAGGCTGAGTATTAAAACCAAGCCCAAGTAGATTGCGTGTTGGTGATTGCGCGCCATCAGCAATAACTAATAGCTTTGCATTTAATTGCTCGCCACTTTGGAGGGTAAGTATATTGCTATGCAGTGTTTGCTCAATTGCGGTTACGCTATCGGGGCAATATAAACTAATATTTGACTGCGTTAAACGCAGGTGTAGCGCACGACCAAACGGATTAACCTGAACCACATAACCTAATGAAGGTTTAGCAAACTCATTGCAATTAATGTGCGCTTTACCAAAGTGACCTCGATCAGACACACTCACTTTTTTAATAGCAGTCATGTAAGTTGCACTTTGTTCAAATAAATTAAGGCTTTGTAAATACTCTACCGATTGCTGAGCTAGTGCTATGCTTCTGTCGTCAAAGCTTGGATGATAGTCGCCATTAACTTGATTAGCCTCTACAACCGCAATATTTAACGCGGGGTTAGTTTTTGCCACACTTAATGCGCAGCTTGCTCCCGCTAAACCACCACCAATAACAACTACATCAAACTGCTTAGCCACTAGATTCTCCGAGCTTTATAGGTTTTTAGTACTTTGCATAAGTGCTTCTATATCACTAATTTTTTTAGGTACGCTTAAGGTTAGGTTTTCGTGACCCGTTTCGGTAACTAATAAGTTATCTTCGATACGGATACCAATACCTTTGTATTTTTGTGGTGCGTTTGAGTCTTCGCTTATATATAACCCAGGCTCTATGGTAAGTACCATACCTGGTTCAAATGCACGCTCAACGTTATTTACTTTGTAATCACCCACGTCATGTACATCAAGCCCTAACCAATGTCCTAGTCCGTGCATGTAATATTCTTTGCACGCCCCTTTAGCCATTAACTCATTAAAGTCGCCGGCTAAAATACCTAAATCGAGCAAACCTTGGGTCATTACTTCCATTGCTAGTTTATTAGCATGCGACATATAACCACCGGGTTTTACCTCATCAAAAGCAACTTCTTGCGCTTTAAGTACAATATTATAAAGCGCGGCTTGCTCTTCGCTAAATTGACCATTTACCGGAAATGTACGAGTAATATCGGCGGCGTAACCTTGTAACTCGCAACCTGAGTCAATAAGTACCAGATCACCATTTTTTAGCACGTCGCTATTTTGCGTGTAATGTAAAATATTAGCATTGTCGCCGCTGCCAACAATAGTGCCGTAAGCTGGGTGTGGTGCGCCGTTCATTGCATAATGGTGATGTAGCTCTGCTTCTAATTGAAACTCAGTAGCACCCGCATGAGAATAACGCATAGCGCGCATATGACCTCGAGCGCTTATTTCACAGCCCTCGCGCATAATTTCTATTTCGCTTGGCGATTTAAACAAACGCATTTCGTGAATAAGGCCGCGTATTTCTTTTAAAGTACTCGGTGCTTTGAAGCCTTTTCGAGAGCCACTTCGAAGCGTACCTAGTAACGAAAACACTTTAGTATCAAATGAAGGATAAGCACCTTGTGCAAAATAAATAGCACTTTTTGCATTTAGCATATCGAGTGTCTTATCGTTTAATTCACTTAGTGGGTAAGCTTCATCAAACAGATAGTCACTTTTAGCTTTATCAAAGCCAACTCTGCGGCCATGCCAAATTTCTGCAAGCTTGTCTTTATCTAGGCAAAATAAAGTACTGGGTGCATCACTGTTATTACACAGTACTAAAACAGCGTCGGGTTCGTTAAAGCCAGTTAAGTAAAAAAAGTCGCTATCTTGCCTAAATGCATATTCGGTATCGCGGCTGCGCGTCACTTCGCTCGCAGCAGGAATAATAGCAATACTGTTTTTATCCATTTGTGCAAGCAAGCTTTCGCGGCGCGCTTTAAATTCTGACTTCTGTATTTCAACCATAAATAACAAACCCGCTTTACTGTTTAAAAAGTAAATGTTTAATGAAGTGTTTTTTTAGTATTTGGTGCTTTTTGCTCTTTGCCTAATTCAGCAAAACAAAGCAATGCCGATACACGCACATATTCAACTACTTCATGCAGCGCTTGGCTGTCTTCTTCGGTTTCTTCAAAAGTGGTATCTAAGCGAGTGATTTCACTAAAGTCAGTAATAACCTCTTTAACATCAGGCGACAATTTACCGTAATCCTTTTGCTTTAAACCAAAGCCAAGCATAAAACCCGCTACCCATGATACGAGACCATTAGCCTGATCGATGAGTGTTTCATCGTCGCTTGGTAAAAACAAATCAAATTGAAACTCTTCATCATTAAAACTGGCAACTACTTGCTTATAAATAGTACCAAAAAACTGTTTTAAATCATTACTAAACGATTCACCATCGTTAAATACGTCGCTTAATAACCCTAAGTATTCTTTATCATCTATGCTCAAACCACAGGCAAGTAATCCACTAATAACACCGTGCGCTTCAGCTGGTGATACAAAAATTTCGTTTTTTTCTAAAAGCAGTTGGGCTTTTTCGTAATCTGGTAAATCGCTCATAATTAAATCTTCACTTTGCTAGTTAAGGTAATGCTACCACTGGCTAAAAAGCAACTCCAATTAATTGTATGATCAAGCTCAAAAACCAAGCTATAAAGTAAATAATGGGTTAAAGATGCGGGAAAACTAGCCGAACGATATCTTTTTTTGTATTTGGGGTTTAAGGATTCGATTATGTCTTATATACTTAAATTGTTCCCTGGGGTACCGGAGCTTAGTTAAGTCCCTGAGCCGATAAATTTTATACTAGGGTTTTTGTTCGTCTACTATTGTGCAGGCTCGGCATGTACCGAGAAGCCTACGGTAAACCGCAGATTCCCGCCTTGAAACCTTCTGGTTTCAGGACTGAAACCGAGGACCGTATCTTGGGGAACACCTTTAACTAAAGCCTATTTTTAAACGCATTCTAATATTATTTATCCTCTTTGTATCTCATACCTTATTTTTATTTACGTATTCCACTTACCAAGCTTGATTCTCTTTTTTTAACCTATAATACCAATCCGTAATAATACTTGATCATTTTGAGGGGCTAAACGTGTCGCTACCTGCGTTAAAAAATTCTCATTTACGACTGCATGGATGCAGAAGGTAGAGCAATGCAGGAGCAATTGCCGAGAACAACTAAATAACGAATTTTTTGTCTAGCTATCAGCACGTTTTTCCAGCCTCAAAATAGATCACTTAATTAAGCGAATTGGTATAAAAAATAAAAAAGCTGCAGGCAACTAATTACCTACAGCTTTTATAATCACTCTATTCTTAGAATCGTTTATAACTGTTATTTAAACCAGTTTTGAAAACGCTCCATTAGCATGTAGTTTATTGGTACTAGTAATAGAGTAATGAAAGTTGCAAAAATAATCCCGAAAGCTAAGCTCACCGCCATTGGTATTAAAAACTGTGCTTGAGTGGCTTTTTCAAACAGTAATGGCATTAAACCAATAAAGGTCGTTAAACTGGTTAGCATTACAGGGCGAAAACGCGATGCACCTGCAATTTTAACCGCATCTAATAACTTTCCACCTTCACTACGCTTTTTATTAATAAAATCAACGAGTACTAATGAGTCATTAACAACAACACCTGTTAACGCAAGCATTCCCAGCAAACTCATAATGCTTAAGCTCATTCCCATAATCCAGTGCCCTACTACCGCACCTATCATGCCAAATGGAATTACACTCATCACTATAATTGGTTGTAGGTACGATTTTAGCGGTATAGCTAATAACGCATAAATAATAAAAAATACAAACACAAGTGCCCAAGCCAATGACCCAAACGACTCTCGTTGCTCTTTAGCTTCGCCTTCTAGTTTGTAATCTACTCCAGGGTACTGCTGCATTAATTCATCTAAATATTCGGTTAAGTCAGCTTGAAGAACCGTCATGTTAGTATTATTTTTTTCAATGTCAGCCGTAACATTTAATGTGCGGTAACGGTCTATTCTATTAATAGTTGATGGACTTTGCCCTGCGGTAAGTGTTGCCACATGCGACAATGGCACAGAGCCACCAGTAGGCGTATTTATAAGTATATTTTGTAAATCTGCAACTGAGCGACGCTCTTCAATAGGTAGGCGTACCATTACACGTACGTCATCCCTGCCTCGCTGAATTCTCTGTACTTCTGAGCCAAAAAACGAGTTACGTACTTGCCCTGCTACATCTACTCTATTTAACCCTAGCGCTAAACCTTGTTCAGTCAGCTCTATTTGTAACTCTTCTTTACCGTCAGACATGCTATCTGCAATATCAAACACAGTTGGATAAGTTGCTAGACGAGTTTTAATATGATCAGCCACATCTTGTAAAATAGTGAGTGATGTACCGTTAAGCTGCACGTCAATAGGATCTGAACTACGTCCTGTTTCAGCTCTAAATGTTAAACTTTCAGCGCCTGGTATTACGCCAATTAAATCGCGCCATTCACTAGCAAGTTCTAAGGATCCGATATCTGATTCACGTTTTTCGGCAGGGGTAATCTCAAAGCGTACAGAACCTGAATTAGATACACCGCCACGCCCGCCTGTTGTGGCTAATATATTTAAAATAACGCTTTCGTCAGTATCTGGGTCGCGGTATTTATCTTGTAATTGCTGCGCCTTTTTCGACATATCTATTACGTATTTATTAGTTACTTCAAACGGCGTACCCGTTGGTAATGTTAAATTAACGACTATTGTTTCACTTGGTATGCGCGGAAAAAATACAAACTTAGTCCAACCACTGGTGATCATGGTTAAAATTATAACAAACACACCAATAAACAAGCTTACCGAAGCCAATTTATGGCGCAGTGCTAAATTTAAAGTGGGTTGATAGTATTTTAAAATCGCGTTTTCAAATCCATCTGCAAAACGCTGTTGAATAACATCAAACTTTGAAGGTTCGCCTTTTTGATGGCGTAGTTTTATATATTTTAAATGTGCTGGTAATACAAATTTAGATTCAATAAGTGAAAATAGTAATACCGGAATAACCACCACCGGTATTTGGGCAAATAAAGCACCACGCGCACCTTCAAGAAAGGCAAGAGGCAAAAATGCAGCTACGGTGGTTAATACACCAAATGTTACTGGTGTTGCTACTTCTTGAGTACCTAAAATTGCAGCTTGTTCACCCGACTCAGCTGTTTTTAAATGGGTGTAGACGTTTTCACCGGTAACTATGGCGTCATCAACAACAATACCTAGTACCAAAATAAAACCGAATAAGCTCATTATATTAAGCGTTACGCCAAATATAGGCATTGCTATAAATGCGCCCATAAACGAAACCGGAATACCAATAAACACCCAAAATGCAATTGCAGGGCGTAAAAATAAAGTAAGTAAAGCCAGTACTAAAATACCGCCTTGTAAAGCATTAGTAGTAAGTGTAGCAATTCGGCTTTTAACTATTTCTGAGTCGTCATCCCAGTAACTTAGTTCAAACCCTTGTGGTACAGAACTTTGTTGCTCTTTTATATAGTTTTTAACATCATCAGCAACAGCAATAGCACTTTGCGGACCTATACGATAAACATCAATAAAGGCGGCTTGTTTACCATTGAAGCGTGTGCGTACTGGGGTTTCTTCAAAATCATCTTTTATAGTTGCTATATCACCTAAGCGAATAATAGTGCCATCGGCTTGGTTTTTAACAACAATGCTGGCAAATTCATCTCTACGGTACGCTTGCCCTTTAGAGCTTATAAGTACATCGCCGCCTTCCGTTTTTAAGTTACCAGCAGAAATATCAGAACTCGAATTTGCAATAGAATTTGATATTTGAGCAAGACTTAAATTGTATTGACGAAGTGTATCTTGGCTTACCTCTATTGCTATTTCGTAATCGCGTACGCCACTCAACTCTACCTGAGTTACATTTGGCAGACGTAGTATTTGGTCCCGAACCTGCTCAGCAAATTCTAGCGTTTCTTTTTCACCGTAATCACTCGATACACTAACAGCAATTACATCTCGTATACGCTCAGCTAGAGCAACAATTGGGTTTTCAGCATCACTGGGAAAAGTATTAATAGCATCAACCCGGCTTTTTATATCAGCCAATAGTTCGCGTGGATCATACCCTGTTTCTACTTCTACTGTTACCGAGCCAGAACCCTCAGAAGAGCGGCTAAATATTTGCTTTATGCCCTCTAAATCTTGAACGGCTTCTTCTATACGAATTGTTACGCCTTGCTCTACATCCTCTGGTGTTGCACCTCGCAAACTTACGTTTATGCTTATCATGTCGGTTTCAAATGAAGGAAATACTTCAAGCGGTATCTTGGTCGATAAACTAAAAAGCCCCGACAGTAGCAACGTTACTAGCAATAAGTTAGCAGCAACGTGGTTTTTGGCAAACCAAGCTATCATTGTTTATCTCCTTGCTTTGCTGCACGGCGTTTTTTTAACTCCTCAACACTGACACCGAGCTCTTTTGCTTTTTCTTTTAATTGCTCTGGTGATAGGCGATTTCCTCTCCCCTCCCGGCTAGCTCCTCGGCTCTTAGGTTTATTTGTATCATCTTCACCTAAAATACTCACCTGTGTGCCAGAGCTCACTTGCCCTAGTGGAGTAGTAACAAGACGATCATTTGCCTGTAAACCCGTTTTAACCATCGCTTGTGTCGCATTTTGCCAAGTAAGTTGTATATCTTTACGCTTTAAAACACCCTCTTCTACAATATATACATACGTTCCTTGGTAAATAGTACTGTTAGGAATAATTAGTGCGTTAGAAACTGTTTTTCCGGTAATTTGCGCCTTTATGTATTGCCCTATTTTTATAGGGTACTGATTATTAGCGGCTGATTTGTATGGGTCGTTAATTTTAGCAACAGCATAAAGCTGCTGTGCGCCCTCATCAATAGCCCCTTCTGTGCGAGATAATTGCCCTTGCCAAGTTTGTTCGCCCACTAAGTCAGACGTAAACTTAACGACTGAGCCTGCTTGGTTTTTTTCACCATCGCGATACCTTTCTGGTAAATTTACAAACGATAGGTCTCTATTTTTAATTGGTAAGCGAATTTCTACACTGTCTATTGCATAAATAGTAGCAAGTTGCATGTTCTCACTAACCACCTGACCCAAGTCAACACTACGACTAAGTATGCGTCCCGCATATGGAGCCGTTATTTCTGTGCGCTCTAAGTCAAGATTCGCTTTTTCAAGTGTTGCTTGTGCAGATAACACCTCAGCCTCGGCCGCCGCTAGCTGTGGTTCACGCAGCACTAGAGTACTTGCTTGGTCAGAACCCCCAAGGCGCTTCCAATCAGTAATAGCCTGCTGACCTCTCGCTTTCTCCTCAAGTAGCCTTTGTTCTGCAGCAAGTAAATCAGCCTGCGCAGATTTAACTTCAGCCTGATGATCTCTATCATCTAACTTTAAAAGTACATCACCTTTTTTAAAAAAGCCGCCTTCCCTAAACTCATCACTTACTTTAATTATTTGCCCAGATGCTTGAGCAACTAATAAGCTCTGCGTACGTGGTTTTACAGTTCCGTAGCTCTCAACTATAACTTGATAGTTTTGTGGCTTAATATCTAATACAGCAACGCTTACAGTCGCTTTTGGAGGAGAACCAGAACGTTTGGACTGTGGCGAATTAGTTTTAAGAAACCAAATAATTAAAAGAGTGACTGTTATAATCACTGCTGGAACAATAATTTTTGCTGTTTTAGTTTTCATCGTTATGGCTCTTTAGTTCACTTGAGGGCTGTGCAAAATCACCACCAAGGGCAACGTGTAAGTTAATTCTGTTAGCTATTAATTGGTTTTTAATGTCGATTAAAGAGCTTTGTGCATCGAAAGAACGGTCTTGTGCGTCAAGTACAGTAGTGTAAGTTACTAAGCCACTTTGATATTGCTCAAACGATAACTGCTCTGCTGCAAGTGCGTTTTCTTGCGCCTCAAGGGTGCTGCTATATTGTGATTTAAGAGACTGCTGCTGTGAAATCGCATTTTCTACATCACCAAATGCATCGTAAAGTGTTTGCAAATAGAGTTGCTCTTGCTTTTGTGTATTGAGTCTAGCTATTTCTTCATTCGCTTTTAAGCGTCCACCTTCAAAAAGTGGTGCAGAAATACTACCAAGCAGCGACCACGCGAGGCTTGATGGCGAAAATAAATCGCTCACTCTGTCGGTGCTATCACTTAAGGTGGCTGTTAAATTTAGACTCGGAAAGCGTTGCTTATGTGCATAAGCCAATGAGGCATCAGTAGCTAAAAGTTCATACCAACTTGCACGTAAAGTTGGTTTACGCGTTATAAGTTCAGAAGGTAAACCGAGCGGAATTTCTGTGGTAATAACAGGCAAATCACTACTTGCGGTAATAGCACCTTTTGGATATTCACCTAATAAGCGCTCAAGTACACGCGCCGAAGCCGTTAAGTTCGCCGTTTGAGTAGCAATGCGAGCGCGTTCAGTATTGAGCTCATTTCGGGCTAAATATACATCGAGTGCTTCGTTTATACCTTGGCGGTAACCCGATTCTATAATATCAAGGCTCTGCTGGGCATTTGCTTCTCTGCGTTTAAATAAATCGAGTAATTGTTGCGATGTAACAACATCAAACCAGCCTGTTACCACATCAGCAACGAGTTGCTGTTTAGCTTGCTCAAATCGTGCCTGTTGCGCTAAATAAGTAAGGTTAGCTTCACGCTTTGAATCAGAAAGCTTACCCCATAAGTCCACCTCATAAGTTAGCTCTAGACTTACTGAACTCGCATTATCGTAGCTCACTGGGCGGTTGCCTTTACTGCGGCTAGTACGCGTTGATAAATCAAGGCTAGGCCAAAGGGCAGCACCCGATACAATAAGCTGCTGTTTTTGAATTTCTACATCGTAGCTAGTTTGTAAAAGCTGTTGGTTGTTTTTAAGTGCTTGTTCTACAAATTTGTTAAGCGTAGGGTTTTGTAACTGTGTAAGCCACTGCTCTTGTACTGTTAATACCGAGTTTGACGCTTTTTGTTGCCATTGCTCTGGCACATTATTAGGTGCTTGGTCTCGCTGCGACGAATTTAAATTACTCGCACAGCCACTGAGCAGCATCACACTGATTGCCAATAAGGTTGGCTTGCATTGCCAAATCATAATTAAACCTGAATTACTGCTATTTATGAACGTAATTCAAGCACTTTGGCAATATTTGCTCAACTTACTTTACATAACATTACATAGCTAGCGATGAACTAACATAATTGATAGTTATACGGTAAAAATAGACAAATGATCAGCACTTTTCAATGCTAAAAATAGAAATATAAACGCTACGTATTAATATTTAAAGCAGAGGTAGGTATGTATTTTTAAAATCTACCTTACAAAAAATACAGTAGAAGCTAAAAAGCCTCGCATAAACGAGGCCCTTAAATACAACTAACTAAGATACTTTTTTAAATCATCAAAGTTATCTTTATCTATTTTTAACGACTTTAATATTTTTTGTACGTTTCTACCGCATTGGTTGCCCTTTACTCTAAGAGGGTTAGAAAAAACGAGGTCGCCGACTAATTTATTATTTTGCATTTTCCAATCAACATAAACCGCTAACGAGCGATCGCCATCCCATTTATCACTAGTTGCCCTATAATTAAGTGCCTTACATGCAAAGTAAATATCTTTACCTACAACATAATGGTCAATTTTTACAAGCTTAGACATATAGTAATTAGCTGATTGCGTAATATTATGATCTGTTTCAAGTATAAATTCAGCTATGCCTGAATCTTTAATTTTAATATCGTTAACCATGCTGTTCGCTTTACCAGGGCCTATATTAGTACCAGCATAAACATCAATTTTTTGTTGTTTATTTAAAATTAATATACCCGATTTCTTTCCAGATATTCTGTTTAAGAGTTCAAACTTCCAACCTAATGTAATGCACTTAGGCTCAGTTCTTCCTTTTCTCTCAAAGTTAATTAGCATTTCATCTTCGAATGATTTTTTAATTCGTAATGTAGATTGTTTAATTATTGTAGGGGCTTGAATACCAAATATTTCTATCGCTCTTTCAAGTCGCATTTTATTTTCTAAAAAGTCTGCGTTATGTTGCTTTACTGATATTTTGAACTCTTTGGTTTCACTAGCGCTTTTAGCAAGGATATAAATATCAGTTTTACATTCTCCTTTTTCTGATCTTGGTTTTCCGATATTTAGCACTGTGTAGCTTTCATTATTAAATTCGAATACTTTACTGTTTTTAAACAACTTTATGAGTGAAACTTCAGTGTTTGAATAATTTATTATACCCATTTAAATCCTTTAATATATTCGAGTGAATTAAATTGAGTATATCAAACAATTAATATATGTCTGTATTTCGATTACTATTTAGTCAAATTATAAAATAAAAACGAGTTCAAAAAATAATCAGCTATTATTAAACATTATCAGAAAAGTTAGTCCCTACTCCACTACCTTCAAAATTATCAAAGCTATTAACAAATGCAAAAGGTATAAAATGAGTCATCGAAATATTTACTTGAGGAAAAATTGAGGTTGCTTATTCTTTTTAAGTTTAAGTACAACTCCTAGCCTTAACAAGCTTCAATTTTCAATTTTCAATTTTCAATTTTCAGAATATACAGTTCTAAAAAACGTGAATACGTAGATTTTTTACATAAAAAAACGACCAGCAAAAGTTACATGGTCGTATTAAATTATTTTTTAAACATAGTAAATAGTTAGACTACTTTTTTACATTCATCTCTAAATGCTCATATATACTTTTTGCTATTTCTTTTGCAAAACCAACCGCAACAGCGTTGCCGATCATTTTGTAACCATTTGCGACATTTTTATAGTAAAAAGTAAAGTCATCAGGAAAGCCTTGAATTCTGGCACACTCCCTAACACTCAGTCGTCTATAATCATGTCCATCTACAAATGAAAATTTATTTGTCTCAACCTTAGTCATTACAGGCGCGCTCGGATGAATAGGCGCATGCCTCCCGCCCGCTTGAATAGTAAATGATGGTTGATCCCATGTTCTAACCCTATTACGAGACATAAACATTGTAGAAAAACCACCAATCATGTATTCGTGATTTGGTATTGATAGATCTAAATTTGGTTTTTGTTTTTCTTGAGCCGGTGTGGCTTTGCCATCTAAATCTTTAATAATATCTTTTAAAAACACTTTATCCGCTAAAGGCTCTGGAAAAGTAAAATCAATATTTAAATCTTTTTTAAATCCGATAAAAATAACTCGCTTTCTATCCTGCCCAACACCGTAGTCTGATGCATTAAGTAATTTAAAAAACAAATCGTACCCAGCATCAGAAAAAGTATTTTTTATACGCTCTAATGCTTCACTATGCTTGGGGTGCAACATGCCACTGACATTTTCAGCAAGAAAAAACTTCGGCTGCTTATCTTTAAGAATACGAATAAAATCATAAAATAACTGCCCCCTATGATCGTTTATACCTCTGCGCGCACCAGCTTCACTCCAACTTTGACATGGCGGACCGCCAATAATCCCATCGCAATCGGGTACTTCACTAGAATCAACAATAGCAATACTTCTACGATCAAGCGGTGTTGATAAATGATTTTTTTCGTATGTTTCCCAAATATCTTTATCATATTCGTTTGCATATACAATAGAGAAACCTGATTGTTGAAAACCTAAATCAAGTCCACCTGCACCTGAAAAAAATGATGATACTTTATACATAAAATTATAATTTCTTCTTGATATTTAGATAGCAAATATAGTTTAAAATAAACTGTATGTAAACACAGCACTTATGCATTTATAATAACATTTGGTAGTAAGTATTTCTATGAAATACTTATCCCTAAAGCATCTAGTAAGACGTGTTAGAAGTAGCGTTTTTAAGTGTTTTTGTTCACGAACTGGGTATTGAATAATGAGGTTTGGTAACGCAGTGTAGTTTTTACTATTAGATAGCAGCTTCTAAAGTGTAGATACAAAAAAGCCCTAACCGAAGTTAGGGCTTTTTGCTTCTTACGAAAGAATGGTGCCGACTAACCGAGTCGAACGGTTGACCTACTGATTACAAGTCAGTTGCTCTACCAGCTGAGCTAAGTCGGCACACAAAACTGTGTGCTAAGGCACTTTCAATTTTAAAGATTGAGAACTTTATAATGCACTTAAAATAAAAAGCCTTGCATAAGCAAGGCTTTAAATAAATGGTGCCTCGACGCGGAATCGAACCACGGACACGAGGATTTTCAATCCTCTGCTCTACCGACTGAGCTATC
>NZ_JADYXF010000042.1:0-45394 GCF_015864385.1 Pseudoalteromonas sp. SWXJZ94C | reverse complement strand
TCGCCACATAAAAAAGCACGGCGAACGCAACGTGAAATACAGTGGTAGTATTTTGTATCAACCAAACTTATTTGACGTTTTCTTGCAATAGCCATAAAACACCTGCTCACTTTTCAGACTAATTAAAATTTAGTCATTAACCTTAGAAAGTGCAAATTTAGGTTGGGTGTCTAGTTTATTTTCTGTTTAATTTTTGAGTGGGTGCTATGAGGGAAAGAAGTGAATTTAAAGCGGTTTGTACTGCTTTTACATCGTCTGGCTTATTTGCGCCGCCAATTCCTACCGATTGGATTAATTTCATTGCTGGCATCGAAGAGTCCTTTTCTTTTGTGTTATGTTGTTTAAGTACAACGTGTTAGTAGTAAATTAACACCCACTATTTAAAGTGGGTGTCTTTGTTATTTTGTGTTGGCATCGAAGAGTCCTTTTCTTTTGTGTTATGTTGTTTAAGTACAACGTGTTAGTAGTAAATTAACACCCACTATTTAAAGTGGGTGTCTTTGTTATTTTGTGTTAAGTGGGTGTCTTTGTTATTTTGTGTTTGTTATTTTCCTGGTGACTGGTGCATATTCACACCAATCGACGTCATTACTAGGTGCGTAGTCATATTTAAATTGAGTTTAAATAATAAGAACACTTGGTTTTTGAATAAAAAGATCAAGAAAACACAGCTGCCTGCTTGACCGGAACTTTCTAATGGGTGACCCCATTCTCTCCACTTTTGTTATTTTCTTTGTTATTTTTTTGGTTCTTATTTTATTGGTTTACGAGTTTTTAAGATGGTCTGGCTTACGCCTTGCTCTTCAAACTTTTTAAATAATGCTGCTATCCCATATTGCTTTTCAAACTCGATTTCTTTTTGGTATAACGGGAAAAGTCTATAGATGTATACAAGGGTATCGTTACAGTTAATTTGCTCTTCAGTCAGTAAAGCAATACCTTGATATGGTGTACACTCAACTTCTCGGGTAATAATAATGACCCGTTGCGTTAAGTCTATCTCAACTTGGCTTATCACCTCTAGCCAATCAAACAACCATGGATATGATTGAGTAAGTACTTCTTCTGCTGTATCAAAGCCTTGTTTTGTAACTTCAAACATTATCTCAAACGGGATTTCGGGATTTTTACTGATGTTGTCAGAATAAACCGTAAATTTGCCCTTTGCTTGTTTTGAATACAAAACACACGGTGACTCTTTACATTGTACGTCAGTCAGCTCGCCATAATGAGTGCTTAACTTATCTTTAAACGTTTCTGTTATGGCAGATACATAATTAAGGTCGTTTAAATCGTCTTCAATGTTTTTATAACCTTGACCACGACCAAAACGAATAAGCTCCTCTTTAGTTTCGTTATTTGCGCCATTTTCTATTAATAGTTTGAGTAACTCTTTATTTTGGCTATACACCGCACAAGATAAAGGGGAATAATCACCACCATGATTAACGTTGGCACCTAGCTCAATTAATTTTTTAGCTGGTGCTATTTCATCAGCTGTAATAGCATAACAAAGTGGTGTTCGACCAAACTTATCAACACCTTCTATATCTGTTGTATTTGATAACATTTGAATAACATCAGGCACATCATTCTCAGCAGCCTCATGCAACCAATTTCGGTTTGATAAAAGATCATATTTAAAAATTTCAGGGTGTTCATTAAAAAATGATTGCAAAGATTCCGCATCATTTTCAAGCATAAATTTCATTGCTAATTTAAGTAGTTCAGTATTCATGGGTATACTTTTCCTCTTGTATGCTGTGCAGCTATTCTTCCCATGTTTTGGAGTGCTTTGACAACAGCCTTTTTAGTACCTTTCGTTTCGTGTGCATAAGCTAATTCTTCATAAACCAACTTAGCCATTTCTTCTGTATGTAACCCTTTAATATTTGGTGCCCAGACTAAATTTTCAGGACCTTTAAGCCAATCAATTTTATACTTCTCTAAAATAGCTTTACTCTTAAGCACCCATTCTTTTTGCTTCCCACTACCTTCTTTAAATACAATATGGTGAGCATGAGCATTTTCCATTTCTTCAGGGCTTGGTTTAGCAACACCATGCTCTTCTTCTAAAATTTTACCCCAATGAATGTTGGCTACTTTTTCATTGTTATCAACATGCTGCTGAGCAAAGTCTTCTATACTGACGGTTTGCGATATCCTTCTGCCTGATGGTAACTCTCTTGTTATTATAATTTTATTTTCTTCAGGGAGAAGTTTTTCAAAACTATATTCATGGTCTTTTCGATTTACCCCCCCTTCTATTGGATAATTAATCGTAGATATATCTTTATTGTTAATAGGAGTGCATGCTATTGCAATTTTATAAATAGCCTCAACGGTTTCTTCATCAAAACCATTACCTACCAAGGTGCCCAACATGTTTTTTAATGTTTTTTCACCATTTTTACACAGCAACCCCATCGGATCTACCCAATTAACCGGATTGGGCGCATATTGATAGTGGTTGATCCCACCCACTAACCCTATTGGATCTTGGTTTATAAAGCGCTGTTGCTTGGGGCTGTAATAGCGGTAGCGATTGTAATGTAATCCGCTTTCCTCATCTAAATATTGCCCTTGAAAACGAATTGGCTGAGTAAAGGTATTATTTACAGGAGATTTAGCTTCTAGTTTTGGCTCTTCGTAACCATATGCGTCGGCTTGGTTTTCCCATACTACTTGTGCGCTGTTGTTGGTAACAAAACGCGGGGTATTGAGTTGATCTAAATGGTAGTAATATACTTCACCTTTTTTAATCAGTGCTATTGGATGAAATTGATTTGGTAAGTTTATATACCACGTATATTCACCGTGCTGGTACTCGCCAATAAGTTGGTCGTTATCCCAAATGTAGTCAATTTTACCGTGTTCAGTATGCTTAGCTATACGTCGACCAAGCGGGTCGTAATCGTATTGGGTAAGCGTGCCGTTGTTGTTAAAACAACTTAATTGGTTAAATGCATTGTATTCACGAAGGGTTTTAATGCCTTTGCCGGTTTCGCGTATTTGGTTACCGAATTCGTCGTAGTCAAAGTCGCTGTCGCCAAATTGCGTTAAGCGGTCGGCTTCGGTCGTACTGTTTTTAATGGTGCCATGTGCGTTAGAATTACTTGATGCAATGCCAGCTTTATTGCTATTTGCTCAAAAAGGCTATCGTTGATAGCCTTTTTTATTTATTTTATTTTTTGCTGTAAACTTATAACCAGCGCCTAACTTTTGCTTTATAGGTAATATACTCTTTGCCAAATAATTTAGTTAAAGCACGCTCTTCTGGCATTATTTGAAAAAACGTTAAGTACGCAATAAACCCTGCAACGCAAAGCAGTGCCCACAACGAGCTTAGCCAAATGCCCCACCCTACTAAAATAAAAGCAAGCCCAACATACATAGGATTACGAGAGAGCCGGTAAATTCCGCTCGTAATTAGCTTTGATGCTTGCTCTAGTTTACTTGGGTTAACTGTTGTTTTAGCAAGTTTAAAACTCAATACACCCGCAATACATAACACGCTCCCTATTGCTAAAAAGCTCAAAGCTAAATAGGTAATAAACGCTGTAAAATCAATAATACTGTAGTGCGCGATAAGTGCCATTATGCCCGCAAAAAACAGCACAACAATAACGGGTGGAATTTTATTATTTAACATAGCAACTCACTGTATTAGTTATAAAATATTTATTTAATTTATTACATAATGTTTAGCCGAACATTAAACAATACTACAAGTGTATAAATGATGAACGCTGTAAACTATAAATCAATTTGAACGTTAAAAATAACAGCTTCTACCAACCCACAATCAAGAGCTTAAACTGACCATACAAATTAAGTTACAATTGTCAGCTTTATCAAAAGTGCTTAAAGGTTATACTTTAAATATAAACGAATGAATAAAATGAAGGAATGTGATTATGTCTGGAACTACGATGATTGTTTTAATAGTGCTAATTTCGGTTGGCTCAGGTGTGGTTTACGATATGTATAAAAAGCATCTTGAGTTTAAACATAAAATGCAAAACAATAACAGTGATGCTAATAAAGAGTTAGCTGAGACTAAAGCACAAGTACTTGCATTAAAAGAGCGTGTACAAACACTTGAAGCTATAGTTACCGATTCAAGCTTTAACGTGAAACAAGAAATAAATAAGCTTTAGTTGTATGTTTTAATAAGTTTGCACTAGGTGCAAACTTATAAGTAACCTGGGTACAAATGTGCGTTTTCTGGTTGCTCTATACCATGAGCAGCTAAAAAACCGCCAATAGCTTGTCCGCACCCTTCTGGCGCTCGCCCACTGTCTATTTCAAAATTTAACTGGTTAGCGTGCTGTTTCCCTAATGAGCAAAGCCCTATTGCACTTGACGAGCGCATGGCAATGCTTAGAGCACCTATTTGCTCAGCCGTAACGTGTTTACTAAATCGAGCAAAGCCTTGGTACTTAAACTGCTCATTAACGTATTCATTGCTTGCATTGACTAGTGCTGCAATTAAAGCATGTAAAAAGCTATTAGCAGTTTGATCACTGGTTAAAAATGCAATCGTTTTTTGGTTAAACTCGGTTAACTGGCTGTCTTGGCATAAAAGTTCAACCGTATATAAATACTGCTCAGCCGTGATCATATTCTGGCTTTTTAAAACAATTTCTTTACCGGCAAAAACAATACGTTTAACAACATCTGCAATGGCTTGCGTGTCATTACAGTCGCTGTTAATTAGCTCAGGGTTTTGAGCCATTAGCGGCAAATCGTGGTGATTATTAAATGGCGTGCTTACATGATTTGCGTGCTTATATTGAAAAAGCTCTCTCACTTCGTGCTCACGGGCCACTTTAAGTGCTAAAAATGCAGTTTGAATAAGCTCTGAGGTAGGCAAGTTTTCTTCAACAATCCAACGTCTGCCAAACAACAATTTTTTTGCTTTTATATCGCTCTGAGAAACACCTTTTTGATAGTTGTCAGGGCTTAGTACCGCAACTTGCAGGTAAATTTCGTCACCCTTTTGTGCAGCAAGCACTCTAAAGTGTGTCGAAAATTCAATGCTATCGAGCACTTCGTTTACGCTATTTAAAGTGTGTTTATAACGTAAAAAATGTTGAGGCACCACCCAGCTATTATTTGCCAATTGCACAACAGGCGCATAAGAAATTGGCTGCTCGTAGCTATGTTGCCATTTTTGCTCATTACTGAGTAAAGACTGTAAGTAACTATTATTATCTGACATAAATTAACCAAATAAACTTGCTTAAGCAAGATATTAACTTTAATCATATTACGTCTTCACTGTCGTAATTAGATCACACCAACGCCTTTATTTTAGGCTTTTTTAACTATCGGCTAATCCTTGATAGTCTGTTATAACTTTTTGATAATAAACTTCATCTTTATTGAGCATTTTATTATAGTGATTTAGTAATTGCTGTTTGTAGGTTATGTGTTCTTTATTTGTGAAATCCCACATGTGTAAACCTGTGCAACTTACTTTTGTGTTGCTATTAAAGCTGACTTCTATAATTTCGTAAAAACGTTTATTTTCGCAAACCAGTTGCTCGCTTATCAAACCTAAACCCAGCATATTAAGCCCTACTCTTACGTCATAAGTATGGTGTACTGGGCACAAAATAAAGCGCGTGTTTTGTACGCTTTCAATGCTGTTATTTGCGATTATTTGTTGCACGAGTTTTAATAATAACTCACCGCCTACACCAGCAATAACAACGGTCTGCTTTATATTTTTGCCAAGTAAAATACGACCAACATCTTTGCACATTACTTGCCACTGCTCGCTGCTTGAATAAGAATTTTGCTGGGCGCTAACACGCATAAGCAACGATTCTAAATCAGCCATTAGATTGGGCACTATATCTACAAAAATAACTTTTTTAGCGGCATTTCGTTTTAACAACGCTAAACCTAAATAACCATGGTCACAGCAGCAATCCCATACAATATCGGTTGGTTGTGCTATTAACGAATCAATAGCTGATAAACGTTTACTGAGCTTCATTTAATCAGTTGTTTGTGACGTTTTATAGACCAGCGCTTTTAAGCTTCTATCGCTGTCTATTTCTATAAAGCGTGCTGTTGGTGCTAAGCGCTCAACAAACTCAATGGCACCTTGTGTATGCTCTGTAATAAGTGCTTTAAATGCATCTTCGCTAAGCTCTGGGCTATTAGCACAAAGCAGTAACTTTGTTGTATCGCTTAATAGCTCTGGCAATCTGCGCAGCACTTTTTGATAGTCTTTAGTTAAAATAAAGCTACCTTTTTGAAAGCTTGGCGGATCAACAATAATTAAGTCAAACGGAGCTGCTTTTTTTAATTTACCAAACGACTTTAAAATATCGTGTGGTAAAAAGCTCACGCCTCTTTCAAAACCATTAAGCTGATGGTTTTGTTTGCCTACTTTAAGTACACCTTTGCTCATATCCATGTTCATTACATGATCAGCACCGCCTTGCATTGCTGCAAGCGAAAACCCACACGTATACGAAAATAAATTAAGTATTTTAGCGTGCTTGCTGTTAGCCATAACAAACTCACGGCCGCTGCGCATATCCGGAAATATTCCAGTATTTTGGCGGCTCTGTAAATCAACCAAAAAGCGAATACCGTTTTCGTTTACAACATGCTGAACAGGTAATTGACCATACACTAATTGGTTTTGGCTCTGCACACCGGCGCGTTGCTGGTACACAAGCGATGTAATAAGTTCGGGATGATGTGCTTGCGCCCACTTCCATACAACACTTGTTAATTCGCTAAGTGTTAGCTCGTCAATTTCATCATAAGACACTAAAAATAAACTCGGCGGGTAAAAGTCTACGTTAATATGGCTTAATGCCTCAACCGTATGCCCACGCCCATGAAAAACACGGCAAAGTTCATTATTTAAAATCGGCGCATCAGCTAGCGCTGTAATAATTGGAGTAAAATCAGATGTCATTTTTAATTAATCAACTGTTGTTGTAGTTCATGTATTTCATCGCGAACAGAAGCCGCTTTTTCAAATTCTAAATCGCTCGCATACGCATGCATTTTGCTATCGAGTTGCTTAATTTGAATTGTAATTTCTTTTGCACTGAGTACTTTTTTAGACTCTTTACGAATAAGTCTCAGGTTATCTTTTGGTGCAGCCTCTTCGCCTATATCCATCACATCGAGGATTTTTTTGGCTAATGAATGCGGTTCAATACCATGTTTAATATTATATGCATGCTGAATTTCGCGTCTGCGTGCTGTTTCATCCATGGCTTTAGCCATCGATTTTGTGACTCTATCACCATATAAAATAGCACGACCATCTAAGTGACGAGCGGCGCGACCAATGGTTTGAATAATTGAGCGTGCAGAGCGTAAAAAGCCTTCTTTGTCTGCATCAAGTATTGCTACAAGCGCCACTTCTGGCATATCTAAGCCTTCTCGAAGTAAGTTAATGCCCACTAACACATCAAACACACCAGCACGTAAATCACGAATAATTTCAACTCGTTCAACCGTATCAATGTCTGAATGTAAGTAACGTACTTTTACATTATGCTCACTTAAGTAGTCTGTTAAATCCTCAGACATACGTTTGGTTAATGTAGTTACAAGTACGCGTTCGCCTTTCTCTACACTTTTGTAAATTTCAGATAGTAGGTCATCAACTTGATCAGCCACTGGGCGCACTTCAATAAGGGGATCGAGTAGCCCTGTTGGTCGAATAACTTGCTCCGCTATTGCGCCTACGCAACGCTCTAACTCAAAATCACCTGGCGTTGCAGATACATAAATTGTTTGTGGTGCTATGGCTTCAAACTCTTCAAAGCGTAGCGGTCTATTATCCATAGCTGAGGGCATTCTAAAGCCATACTCAACAAGGTTTTCTTTACGGCTTCTGTCGCCTTTGTACATAGAACCGATTTGCGAAACGGTCACGTGCGATTCATCAATAATCATCAATGCATCATCTGGTAAATAATCAAGTAATGTTGGCGGCGGATCGCCAGGCGTACGTCCCGATAAATAACGACTATAGTTTTCTATACCTGAGCAGTAACCTAACTCTCGCATCATCTCAATGTCGTATTGTGTACGTTGCGTTACCCGTTGCTCTTCTACTAATTTATTTGCACTTAGTAATTGCGCTCTTCGATCTTTAAGCTCTTCTTTTATATTATCGATAGCACCCAGAATTTTTTCTCGTGGGGTTACATAATGCGTTTTTGGGTAGATAGTGGTGCGTATAATATGTCTTTCGACTGCACCTGTTAGCGGATCAAAAATACTCAAACGCTCTATTTCATCGTCAAACATTTCTACGCGTATAGCGAAAGTGCTTGATTCTGCGGGAAATATATCAACCACTTCGCCACGTACGCGGTATGTGCCACGGCTAAAATCTATATCGTTGCGGGTGTATTGAATTTCGGCTAAACGGCGCAGCATGTCGCGTTGATCTACTTTTTCGCCCACTTTTAAAAGCAGCATCATTTTCATGTATGATTTAGGGTCACCCAAACCATAAATAGCCGATACCGACGCCACAATAATGGTATCGCGACGCTCAAGCAGTGCTTTGGTTGCACTTAAACGCATTTGCTCTATGTGCTCGTTTATTGATGCATCTTTTTCTATGAACGTGTCGCTAGAAACAACATAGGCTTCTGGCTGGTAGTAATCATAATAAGATACAAAATATTCAACCGCATTTTTAGGGAAGAACTCTTTCATCTCGCCGTATAACTGCGCTGCTAAGGTTTTGTTGTGTGCCATTATTATTGTCGGACGATTTAAGTCGTTAATAATATTAGCCATGGTAAAGGTTTTACCTGTACCTGTTGCGCCTAACAATGTTTGGTGCGCTAAACCTGCTTCTAGACCTTCACATAACTGCTTAATAGCTGTTGGTTGATCTCCCGCAGGTTTAAAATGTGATTTTAGTTGAAAATGATCGCTCAATTATTGCACTCCTTTAATGATTGACTGCTCAAAGCCTCAAGCTCTTTTATAAACCACTTGTATGCCACCATTGCGGTAAATAAATTCCCGATTGCTGCACCAATAAATAATCCGATTAACCCAGCGAGTTCGTTACCTATATATGCAAATGGCAGATAAAAAATGAATAAGCGCACAGCACTTAAAAACAATGCGTTCATTGGTTTGTGTAAAGCATTAAACGAAGAATTAGATAATATGATCACACCTTGTAAGCCATAACTAAGCGGAATGGTATAAATAAAGAGTTTTATAACGTCAATAACCATTTGCTCTTTACCAAACAATTGGCTGATCACACCTGATAAAGCAATGAGTAAAACATAAATAGCGAATTGCCAAATCATTACAAATTTTAATGTACCAATATACGCTTCTTTTACTCTGCACAATTTACCTGCACCAAAGTTTTGACTCACAAAGGGTGGAAGTGTCATCGATAAAGCAAGTACCAATATACTTGCTATAGATTCTATTCTGCTGCCAACTCCAAATGCCGCTACAGCCTCCGGACCGTGATGTGCAACCATAGCGGTCATTACTGCCATTGCTACTGGTGTAAGCATATTAGCGCCCGCTGCAGGTAAACCAATTTTTAATATTTTACGAATAGCGCCAATAACTGTTTGCTTGCCTGCTTTTAAGCTTAATAAACGTTTTTTTACTATTAGCAAATATAAAATAATTACAACAGCCACCGACCACGCTATAACACTTGCAATAGCCGCACCTTGAATACCTAAAGCAGGTATTGGACCAAAACCAAAAATAAGCATTGGATCGAGTATGGCGTTAATAAGCCCTGCCCCGCCCATTACAATACTCGGTGTTGTGGTATCGCCACTGGCACGTAATACCGAATTACCTATCATGGGGGTAATTAAAAACACACTTCCGATAAACCACACATTCATGTATTCGTGTATTAATGGCAGTACTTGTTGCCCTGCACCTAATAACGTAAATATGGGATCAATTAATAAATAACCAACAAAAGATAAAATAAGCACTAAAACAAAAGCGACCAATATAGATACGCTTGCGTCAAAACGTGCTTCATCAATTTTATTACTGCCAAGTGCCTTACCTATTACAGCCGATGTACCAATACCCAAACCAATCGCTAAACTAATAACGGTAAAGGTAACTGGAAATGTAAAACTCACTGCTGCTAATGGCTCAGTTCCTAATAAACTTATAAAAAATGTATCAACAATATTGAACATCATTAAAGTGACCATTCCAAAAATCATTGGAATGGTCATTTTTTTTAATGTTGAAGGGATAGGATCATTTAGTAAATCTGGGCGGGTCTGAGATTTTGAAATTGCGCGCATGGAATAAATTAGCCTCTTTTACTGAGCGAATCATTTTAAAGCATCAAGGCAATTCAAGCCACGGATTTATCAACAGATTTGAAGTAAACAGCAAACTAAAGATTCGAAAAAATAGTAAAAGCCTCTTTTTACGTATTTTTGTTAAAATAACGGCTTAGTGCTCTAAAAAACAATTAAAATACATTTTTGTAACTTTTATTACAAACAACCACCAGTTGCTGATGCTTTTTTACACAAAGCAATACTTTGATTTATCGTAACGAAAAATTTTGCTCATCGAGTTGCATGGAATAAAGGTGAAACACTAACTCATTGTTTTATATTGAAATAAAAATAGTGATTTAAAAGCTTGAAATCGGTGCAGCGCCCTACAGCTCTAGTGCGCCTGATGTTCTTAAGGTTTCATAAACAGAGTTATCCACAGAAACCGTGGATAACTCATTCAAAGCCGCATTTATAAAGGCTTCTAGAGAGGTCTCATTTTTAGTTAATTCTTATTAAACTTAGATAATCAATTAATGTCATTTTTACAATCTCAAAGTAAAAGTCTATTAATTGGATCAATCCGCCTTACTAACTCAATTGTTTAACTGAGTTCGCTAACCAATAAAATGCTGCAAGTTATTGATTGCACTATTTTTGAACAACTTCAATATTATTTGCATAATAAATCGTAAATTAAATTTATTACCGCTAAATAGTGACTAATTTTTTTGAATTACCCAAAGTCGATTTTAAATGTTTTTATATTTTAAAGGTAAAAAAGCGAAAACTAAAAAGAAGTGAAAGCTAGTTTTTGTCTTTTACGTGTAATTTTTGCTAACAAAGCAGTTTAATATTGTGTTTTATTTGCTCAACACACAAAAGTAATTTACTCAAAAAGCAATTTACGTCGCATTTTCTTCCATTAAAATTTCTAAAAAAAATCAAAATAAAGCCATAAATCACACAGATCGAACATAAAAACGCCGAATAGACTTCTTTTTTTAGTTTATGATCTTTTATGTGTTGACAGTTTGCAGTGAGGTCATTAATATTTCGCCCCGTTGAAAGGCAAGCGCTTCCCCCTTAGCTCAGTTGGTTAGAGCGACGGACTGTTAATCCGCAGGTCCCCCGTTCGAGTCGGGGAGGGGGAGCCAAGTTTTTACGATTTCCCCCTTAGCTCAGTTGGTTAGAGCGACGGACTGTTAATCCGCAGGTCCCCCGTTCGAGTCGGGGAGGGGGAGCCAAGTTTATGTTTATGATATTGTAGTTCCCCCTTAGCTCAGTTGGTTAGAGCGACGGACTGTTAATCCGCAGGTCCCCCGTTCGAGTCGGGGAGGGGGAGCCAAATCATAATAATATTTTAGTTCCCCCTTAGCTCAGTTGGTTAGAGCGACGGACTGTTAATCCGCAGGTCCCCCGTTCGAGTCGGGGAGGGGGAGCCAATTATAATAATTCCATAGACATTCCAGCAAAAATCCACTACTCTCCTATCTATAACTAAAGCATTAATTTATTATTCATATGCGTTGTAACTTAGTTTATTAATCAAGGACTTGATTCCTTCCCTTTTGAATTATTAAAAGACTGAAAACATGGCTGGTTTTAAAAAACTTATTTTTGTACAAATAATTACTTGGCTACTATGCATTGCAGCTGGAACTTACTTTATATCGGTAAGCTTTAACAATGCGGTTAGTGATGCGCAAAAAAATGCTCAAACTACTGTAACCAAATATATAAATGAAATATCTTTTAATGATGATTCAGCACAAAACTTAAAAAAAATAATTGCTGACGGGAAAACATTTTCTAGTTTTACATTAAGAGATTACCAAGGTAACGAAGTGTTTAGTATTGACACCCCTTCTCGCTTACCTATATTTGCTAACTTTATACAATCTAACCTTAACTCTATTCGTCCACAATTTGCTGTTAATGATGCAGCAGATATAAAAATTGAGTTTACACTTAATATAGAACGCTTAGCTGAGCAGCTTCAAACCGCCCTATTTATTGTTATTGTTATTTCTGCTGCATTAGTAATTATTCCTATTATTTTGATGAAATCGATTTTTTACCGTTTAAATAAAAATATAAGCATGACGGTTGCAGACACAATTGATATTTATATTAATCAAAACCAAGTTAATAACGATTTAGAAACAGCATTAGACGGTTCAAAATTAAAAAACTTAGGTAAAGACTTAGTTCCTAGCTTTAATCGCTTGTCACACTTTTTAAAATCAAAAAATGAAGATATTCAAAGTGCCGCGCAAGATATTAAACACGAAGCGTATAAAGATGTAATTACTGCGCTTGGCAATCGTAATATGTTTGTTGAGTATTACGAAAAAAACATCGAAAACACCGAAAAAAGCACGTTTGGTGCTTTAGCAATGGTTAGATGTAGCGAGCTACAAGCTATAAATCAAAGCCGTGGCTATCAAAAAGGCGACGAATACGTTAGAGGTGTTTCTGAAATAGTTAAACACATAAGTGGTACGTATACTGGCAGCCAAGTATTTAGATTAAACAGCTCTGATTTTGCCGTTGTATTGCCTAATGTACCTCTTAAAGAAGCTGAACGCTTTGGCGAAAACTTACAATCGCGCTTTACGCAATATCAACAAAACCAAGAACTAACTTCAGTAGCTAACACGGGCATTGTAGGCTACGAAAAAGGAAAACCTTTAGGGGAGCTTCTTTCGGTTGTTGATAATGCAATGAGTATGGCGCAATCAAAACAAGTAAATGCGTGGCATGTACAACGAGAAACCGATTTAGCTAATAACGCAAGTGCTGGGTTTGGTAATCAAAACTGGCGCAAAGTGATTAACGAAGTTATTGAATCAAAACGTGTGCACTTAGTAATGCAAAATATTATGCCACTTGGCAAAAGCATTAAAGCATACGCCGAAATACAAGTTAGATTTAAAACTGAAGATAACCAAGTACTCCCTACCGCGTCATTTTTGGCGATGGCCGAAAAACTCGATATGGCTATAGAGATAGACAGATTAATTATTGATTCGTCGCTTGAAAAAGTTAAGAGCCGTAACCTATCTGAGAAGTTTTTTGGCTTGAATGTAACAGCATCAAGCGCACACAACGACCAATTTGTAATTTGGTTAGAACGCCGCTTATTAAAAGATACTCACATTGCATCTAAACTTGTGTTTGAAGTAAGCGAGTTTGGTTTACAGCAAAACATTAAAGCTAGTAAGCGCTTTATTGATATGATCCACCGAGTTGGCGCTCGCGTAACAGTTGAACGCTTTGGTGTTGGCTTAACTTCATTTAAGTTTTTCCGCGATTTAAAACCCGATTTTATAAAAATGGATGCAAGTTACACTCGCGGTCTAGAAGATGATAAAAACAACCAATACTTTATGCGACTTATGGTTGATTTAGCGCACCGTATTGGCGTTAATGTATTTGCTGAAGGCGTTGAAAGCCAAGAAGAAAAGCACATTATTGAAACCCTATGTTTAGATGGTGTACAAGGTTATTACATCGAAAAACCTAAAGATATCTAAATCAATTAAGCTTGCTCGCTGTTAAATCAGCCTAGTAATGTTAATTAATTTAAAAAGAGCACTTGTTGCTCTTTTTTGCTTTGTGAATTGTAGTAATAACGCTGTGGTACTATTTGGCATTACTTGCACTGTAAAATTAAAGTAAATATTACATACGAATTACAGTATTTTTACACCTTTATAATTGCCTTTGAATTTTAACTTGTTTATTTGGCTGATAGTCACTGCACATGTTGTTAATCAGGGCAGAAAAAAGGATAATACCAATGATTTTAATAGCGTGAGGCACACATGACAGAATATGTCTTATTATTGATCGGAACAGTTCTGGTTAATAACTTTGTATTAGTACAATTTTTAGGCTTATGTCCGTTTATGGGCGTATCAGGGAAACTTGATACGGCAATTGGTATGTCATTGGCGACCACCTTTGTACTTACCCTTGCCTCCGTTACAAGCTACTTAGTAAATCAGTATATTTTAGTGCCACTCGACATCGAGTTTTTGCGCACTATGAGTTTTATTTTAGTTATTGCCGTTGTAGTGCAATTTACCGAAATGGTGGTGCGTAAAACCAGCCCTACCCTGTATCGCTTATTAGGCATATTTTTACCGCTTATAACTACCAACTGCGCTGTACTGGGTGTCGCTTTACTAAATATCAAAGAAGATCATTCATTTTTACAATCGGCAGTGTATGGTTTTGGCGCTGCGGTTGGCTTTTCGTTAGTGCTAGTTTTATTTGCAGCATTACGTGAACGTTTAGCAGCAGCTGACGTACCCACTCCTTTTAAAGGCGCCTCTATTGCCATGATAACCGCAGGCTTAATGTCGATGGCGTTTATGGGCTTTACCGGATTAGTGAAATTTTAATATGACCTTGTTTTATGCCTTAATTGCGCTTGGCTCGTTAGCGCTGATTTTTGGGTTAATTTTAGGATTTGCCGCTATACGATTTCGTGTAGAGAGCAATCCCATTGTTGAGCAAATAGACACCATTTTACCACAAACCCAATGTGGTCAATGTGGCTACCCGGGTTGCCGCCCTTATGCCGAAGCTATTGCAAACGGCGATGAAATAAATAAATGTCCACCCGGTGGTGAATCAACCATGAAGAAGCTTGCGGGCTTAATGGGTGTTGATGAAAAACCACTTGCGGGCGGCGAACAAGCAGAGCCTATAAAAACAGTTGCCTATATTCGCGAAGACGAATGTATTGGCTGTACTAAATGTATTCAGGCTTGTCCTGTTGACGCTATTTTAGGTGCCACTCGCCAAATGCATACTGTATTAATTGATGAATGCACTGGCTGCGATTTATGTGTTGAGCCCTGCCCTGTAGACTGCATTGATATGCTACCTGTAGCCGAAACTAAACAAAACTGGAAATGGCAGCTAGACGCTATTCCTGTTACACAAATAGATTAGAGGTTTGAGTGGATAAGTTACTTGAACAAATAAATAAAGGGACCGTTTGGCCATTTCCTGGCGGAATACACCCGCCACAACAAAAATCACTCTCTAATAGTGCTAGCATTGCTCGCCTACCATTGCCCGAAAAGCTTGTAGTTGCTTTAAAGCAACACATAGGTGCAAATGGTAAGTTACTTGTAGAAAAAGGTCAGCGTGTACTTAAAGGCCAAGCATTAACTGCCCCCGCAGCTAATTGGTCAGTGCCGGTACATGCGCCAAGTTCAGGTATAATTACTGATATAGCACCAATGCCTTCGGCGCACCCATCTGCATTGCCAGAGCTCAGTATTGTTATTGAGACTGATGGAAAAGATGAATGGTGCACACTTAATCCAATTAACAACCCTACGAGCTTAGCTCACGACGAATTAGTAAATATAATTCATCAAGCGGGCATTAGTGGCATGGGCGGCGCGGGTTTCCCTACTTATATAAAAGCAGATACAAAACAGCCAATTGAATTTTTGATTGTAAATGCGGTTGAATGCGAACCTTACATTACTGCAGACGACACACTAATGCGTGAGCATGCAGCACAAGTAGTACAAGGTCTTGAGCTAATGCAACAGCTGTTAAATCCAACGCTGTGCATTGTAGGTATTGAAGATAATAAGCCTGAAGCTATTGCAGCTATGAGTAAAGCGGCTGAGCATAACAATAAAATAATAGTACAAACAGTCCCAACTATTTACCCCTCAGGTGGTGAAAAACAACTGATTAAGTTACTCACTAATCGTGAAGTACCAAGTACGGGTATACCCGCTGATATAGGCATACTTGTACAAAACACAGGAACGTTATTTGCCGTACAACAAGCTGTTTACGAAGGTAAACCGCTCATTGAACGAGTAGTAACGGTAACGGGCAATACCATTCATAAACCAGGTAATGTGTGGGCTTTATTAGGTACTGAAATAAAACACTTACTTGATTGCCAAGGCTTCTCACCCGTACCACAGCAAAGCGTTATAATGGGTGGCCCAATGATGGGCTTTACACTGCCAACCGTACGTATAGGTATTGTAAAAACAACTAACTGTATACTAGCGCCTGATCATAAAGAACTTGCAGAGCCTGGTCCTGAAAAAGCCTGTATACGTTGTAGTGCCTGTGCTGATGCTTGCCCTGCTTCTTTATTACCACAACAATTACAATGGTTTGCTAAATCGAAAGAATACGACAAACTTCAAGAACATAATTTATTTGATTGTATTGAATGTGGTGCGTGTGCGTATGTTTGCCCAAGTGAAATTCCACTCGTGCAATACTACCGCGTAGCTAAAGTTGAAATAAAAGAACAGCAAGCTGATAAAATTAAAGCAGATCGTGCCAAAGAGCGTTTTGATGCACGTAAAGAACGTTTAGACCGCGAGCAAGAAGAAAGACAAAATCGTCATAAACGTAAACCTGCCGCTAAATCAGCTGACGAAAAACAAAAAATAGCCGATGCATTAGCGCGTGTCAAAAACAAATCTGATAACGGCGATGAAAAATCGGCTGTTGCTGCAGCAATTGCCCGTGCAAAAGCTAAGAAGTTAGGCGATCAAACTGCTGAATTAGAACCAGACAATAGCGAAGTAGCAAAAGAACGCGCACTTCGCAAAGAACAAGCGCGAAAATACAAAGAGCAAAAAGCACAAACTGATGAGCCAGCATCACCTGATGATAAAAAATCAGCAGTGGCAGCAGCAATTGCACGTGCTAAAGCTAAAAAAGTGGCAAAAGCACTAGAAGACGCAGAGCCAGCCGTTAGTGATGAGCCACAAGCCGATACACCCGTTGACGACAAAAAAGCAGCTGTAGCGGCAGCCATTGCACGTGCTAAAGCTAAAAAAGCGGCAAAAGCACTAGAAGACGCAGAGCCAGCCGTTAGTGATGTTCCACAAACCGATGCACCCGTTGACGACAAAAAAGCAGCTGTAGCGGCAGCCATTGCACGTGCTAAAGCTAAAAAAGCGGCAAAAGCACTAGAAGACGCAGAGCCAGCCGTTAGTGATGAGCCACAAGCCGATACACCCGTTGACGACAAAAAAGCAGCTGTAGCGGCAGCCATTGCACGTGCTAAAGCTAAAAAAGCGGCAAAAGCACTAGAAGACGCAGAGCCAGCCGTTAGTGATGATCCACAAACCGATGAACCCGTTGACGACAAAAAAGCAGCCGTAGCGGCAGCCATTGCACGTGCTAAAGCTAAAAAAGCGGCAAAAGCACTAGAAGACGCTCAGCCAGCCGTTAGCGATGAGCCACAAGCCGATACACCCGTTGACGACAAAAAAGCAGCTGTAGCGGCTGCCATTGCACGTGCTAAAGCTAAAAAAGCGGCAAAAGCACTAGAAGACGCTGATGCACCAAGCACACCAGATAAAATCGAAAATTCATCTAGCTCTGTTGAAGCTGAAGTATCTCAATCAAGCGACGATAAGAAAAAAGCAGCCGTTGCTGCCGCTATTGCCCGAGCAAAAGCCAAAAAGTTACAAAAAGAAGGAAATGATAAGTCATGAAATTAACCATGGCCAGTTCGCCGCATAATCACAGTCATAAATCGTTAACGCGATTAATGCTTACCGTTATTGCCGCGTGTATTCCTGGGCTCATTGCTCAAGTTGTTTTTTTTGGCACCGGTGTACTTATCCAACTAGTGATTGCACTTGTTGCCGTCAGTGTTTTTGAAGCCGCTATAATGCTGATGCGAAAGCGCCCTGTTTGGCCTGCTTTAAGTGATGGTAGTGCTTGGCTTACAGCCGTATTGCTAGCATTGAGTATTCCGCCCTTAGCGCCGTGGTGGATTATTATTATTGGTTGTTTATTTTCCATTGTTATCGTTAAACAATTATACGGTGGCTTAGGATTTAATTTATTTAATCCAGCAATGGCTGCGTATGTACTGCTATTAGTGTCATTTCCGGTGCAAATGACTTCATGGCTGCCCGTATCAGATTTATTAAATAATTCAATTGGGTTTACCGATCAGCTACGTCTGGTATTTACCGACTTTACCTCTATAGGTTACAGTTTAGATCAAGTACGTGCCGGTATTGACGGCCTTACTATGGCGACCCCCCTAGATACAATTAAAACTGATGTTGGTCATGGCTTAACAGTAACCGAAAGCATGCAAAAGCCCGTATTTAATGAATGGGCTGGTCTTGGATGGATGTGGGTAAATTTAGGCTTTTTAGCAGGTGGTTTATACCTACTGAAAGAAAAAGTAATTAACTGGCATATCCCAGTTAGCTTTATCGCAAGTTTAGCGCTGTGTAGTGCAATTGGTTATATTGCAGCACCGGGCACAGAGCCTGGTACTATTTTTCACTTATTAAGTGGTGCCACCATGATGGGGGCATTTTTCATTGCAACCGATCCGGTATCTGCAGCAACCACAAATAGAGGGCGTTTAATTTACGGCGCCGCTATTGGCTTATTAGTGTATTTAATTCGTACCTTTGGTGGTTTTCCTGATGCAGTCGCTTTTGCGGTATTACTTATTAATATTGCAGTACCGTTAATTGACTATTACACACAACCTCGTACTTATGGTCATGGAGCAGTAAAATGATTATTTCGTCGATGGCTAAAAATGGCGCTATTTTAAGTGCCTTTGCACTGGTAACAACCGGTTTAGTTGCCTCTATAAATGCGCTTACAGCGGATAAAATTGCCGAGCAGGAACAGCTTCACCTTACTTCTCAATTGCAAGAAGTGCTTGACCCTAAATCGTACGATAACGAACTATCAAAAGACTGCGTTATTATTACCGACGAAAGGCTTGGCCCATACGCAGATCAAGTTATTTACCGCGCCCGTAAAAATAATCAACCTGTCGCGCTTGTTGTAAGGCACGTTACGCCCAATGGCTATAGCGGCGATATTAACTTATTAACCGCCGTTTTAAGAGATGGCAGTATTGCCGGTGTACGCACCACTAAACACGAAGAAACCCCCGGCTTAGGCGATAAAGTAGAAGTTAAAAAATCACTTTGGATCACCGACTTTAAAAGCTTAACAGTGAACAGTAAAGATGATGCGCGGTGGGCTGTAAAAAAAGATGGTGGTCAATTTGACCAGTTTACAGGGGCAACTATTACCCCTCGTGCCGTGGTTGGCTCAGTAAAAAAAGCAGTGCTGTTTGCTCAAAGTGAATTTGACGCTATTTTTGCAGCACCTAACGCTGAATGTTTAGAGGTAACTAATGAGTGAATTAAAAACACTGTATAAAGAAGGTGTATGGGTAAATAACCCTGCCCTAGTTCAGCTTTTAGGTCTTTGCCC
This sequence comes from Pseudoalteromonas sp. SWXJZ94C, assembly GCF_015864385.1. NCBI lineage: Bacteria > Pseudomonadati > Pseudomonadota > Gammaproteobacteria > Alteromonadales > Pseudoalteromonadaceae > Pseudoalteromonas > Pseudoalteromonas sp. SWXJZ94C. The sequence goes on along the minus strand of NZ_JADYXF010000042.1, from coordinate 25,814 downwards.
ATTATTAGCTGTTACATCGACAATTACAAACGCACTAGGTTTAGGGCTAGCTACGCTACTTGTTTTAGTCGGTTCAAACGTTAGTGTTTCAATAGTACGTAACTGGGTACCTAAAGATATTCGTATCCCTGTATTTGTAATGATCATCGCAGGCTTTGTAACCATAGTGCAGCTGCTAATGAACGCTTATACATATGGGCTTTATCAGTCATTAGGTATTTTTATTCCACTTATCGTTACTAACTGCGCCATTATTGGTCGTGCTGAAGCATACGCCTCTAAAAATCCAGTTCACTTATCTGCCTTTGATGGCTTAATGATGGGCCTTGGTTTTATGGTTGTACTTGTAGTACTCGGTGCAATGCGCGAGCTAATTGGTCAAGGAACTTTATTTGATAGCGCCGATTTATTATTAGGTCCGTGGGCACAAAGCTTACGCATTGAAGTATTTAACTTTGATAATCAGTTTTTACTCGCCATTTTACCACCAGGAGCATTTTTAGGTCTTGGATTGCTTATTGCCGGTAAAAACGTAATTGACGCACAAATAAAATCAAAGCAAGTTGCACCACCAGAGGCTGAAAAAGGTCCTCGTGCACGTGTTACTAGCTTAACTTAAGGGGAAAACGCATTAATTTAGTAAATAGTTAATGCGTTTTAAGTTGCATGAATAAAGAAAAACGTCACCAAATACTCTCGCGCCTGCGCGACGATAATCCACACCCAGTTACTGAGCTTGAATATTCAAGCCCGTTTGAGTTACTCGTAGCGGTAACGCTCTCAGCACAAGCAACCGATGTAGGCGTGAACAAAGCCACTCGTAAGCTATTTCCAGTTGCCAATACGCCACAGGCCATTTTAGATATAGGTCACGATACACTGCGTGATTATATAAAAACTATCGGCTTATTTAATTCTAAAGCCGCAAACGTTTATAAAATGTGCCAAATATTAGTTGATGAACATAACAGCATAGTGCCAGAAAATCGTGAAGCGTTAGAAGCCCTACCTGGCGTTGGCAGAAAAACAGCAAACGTAGTGTTAAATACAGCCTTTGGCTGGCCTGTAATAGCGGTAGACACCCATATTTTTCGTGTTTCTAACCGCACTAAGCTTGCCATGGGTAAAGATGTTGTCGCTGTAGAACAAAAGCTTGAAAAAGTAGTGCCTGCTGAATTTAAAGTAGACGTGCATCATTGGTTGATTCTTCACGGACGTTACACCTGCGTTGCACGTAAACCTAAGTGTGGCAGCTGTATTATTGAAGACTTGTGTGAGTTTAAAGATAAAGTTGATTAGATAAACATCAAAAACTCTCGGTCATACAACTCACTTTTGGTGAATTGTGAGTTATAAACCTTATTTATCGGACTTACAAAATGAACTAACTACCTAAATAGTTAGTTCGCAACACGCCATTACTTTCAGCTCATTAGGCACAAGTAGCAAGCCTTAGCTTATTTCATTTTATGATATTTTAAAGATCCATATAAATAAAATCACTCTTTATTTAAGGACTTGAGAAGAACTAAAAGCTTTGCTCACTTTTTATATGAATGTAACTTATTAGAGTAATGCAGGAGCAGCTACCCAGCCCACTAAGTTACAAACCCCGCACCGCAATTAAACAGCCTCCAGGTTGAACAAGTTTTAATCATGAAAGTTCAACACGCTTTCGTGAAAAAATACAATTATTAGAACATTATCAAAGTATTAATTTCACAAGTCTCACTCCTTTAGTTATGCTAATGAGCATTATAAAATTATATTGCGAAATCCCTATGTTACCTCTACTTCGTATCTTGATAATTGAACAAGACCCAGCCACCTTACAAGAGCTTTCAACGAACCTGTCAAAGACCATCCCTAACTTTGAGCGAGATGATATTCATATCGATATTATTGAATGTCTCGAGCTTAAGCACGCGCTGGAATGTGTAGAGGAAGATGGTGATATTCAAGCTGTGATTCTCAGTTGGGATATGCACAACAAAGTGGGTGAGCGGATGTATAGCCGCTTTATTGAAGAGTTAAAAGCAATTCGCCTTGAGTTGCCGGTTTATGTTATCGGCGACGACACTAAAGGGCTGGAGATCGTTAACGAATCGGAAGAAATCGAATCCTTCTTTTTTAAAGATGAGGTGATTTCTGACCCAGAAGCGATTTTAGGTTATATGATCAACGATTTTGATGACCGCTCTGAAACGCCATTTTGGACGGCATATCGTCGTTACGTTGGTGAAGCAAACGACTCTTGGCACACACCAGGTCATAGCGGTGGCTCTAGCTTTAGAAACTCACCTTACATCAAAGATTTTTATCAGTTTTACGGCCGCAATGTATTTGTTGGCGACCTATCGGTGTCGGTAGACTCGTTGGGTTCATTGTCAGACAGCACCAATACCATTGGTCGCGCACAAGAATCAGCTGCGGCAACATTTGAGGTTAAGCATACTTACTTTGTTACTAACGGTTCGTCTACCTCAAATAAGATTATCTTGCAGACACTGCTGCGCAAGGGAGACAAAGTAATCGTCGACCGTAATTGCCATAAGTCAGTACACTATGGCATCTTGCAATCAGCTAGTTACCCCATTTATTTGGCGAGTATTTTAAATCCAAAATATGGGATTTTCGCGCCACCGTCGTTGGCCGACATCAAGTTGGCAATTGAAAACAATACTGATGCTAAATTACTAGTGCTTACCGGTTGTACTTACGATGGTCTGCTTAGCGACCTAAAACAAGTGGTAGATTATGCTCATCAACATGGTATCAAGGTGTTTATAGATGAAGCCTGGTTTGCGTATTCATTGTTTCATCCTAGCTTTCGTCATTATTCTGCAATACATGCCGGAGCCGACTACATTACGCATTCGGCGCATAAAGTAGTATCGGCGTTTTCTCAGGCGTCTTATATTCATATTAACGACCCAGATTTCGATGCCGATTTCTTTCGAGAGATTTACAGTATCTACGCCAGCACATCGCCTAAATATCAGCTTATTGCGTCTCTTGACGTGTGCCAAAAGCAATTAGAGATGGAAGGTTATAAACTGCTCAATGCGCTGTTAAATCATGTTGAAGAGTTTAAACAACAGATGGCGTCGCTTAAGCAAATTAAAGTGCTAGGTAAGCAAGACTTTATGGAAATATTCCCACATTTTAGTGGCGATAACATGGGTCACGATCCGTTAAAAATCCTTATTGATATTAGTGAGCTACCCTATTCATTAAAAGATATTCATAAATATTTACTAGACGAAATTGGGCTAGAGATAGAAAAATACACACACAGCACCATCTTGGTTTTACTTACGCTTGGTGGCACGCGTTCAAAGATAATTCGTTTGTACAATGCGTTGAAAAAGCTAGATGGAGGTAAGGTAAAACTGTCGAAATCGACGCGCAGAGCCCGCTTACCTGAAAATTTACCTGCCATCGACTTGGCTTGTATTCCAAGCGACGCTTTTTATGGCGATCGCGAATCTGTGCCAATCAGCAAAAGCAACAACCGTATTTGCGCAGGTTTAGTCACCCCATATCCACCAGGCATTCCGCTTTTGGTACCGGGTCAGCATATCACTACAGATCATATTGAATATTTACAAGAATTGGCGAGCCAAGGGCTGACTATTCAAGGCAGTTTTGATGGTGAAATCTACGTTCTTAAAGGTAAGGTAAAAAAATAAAAGTGTTCGTTTAATACTATCACGATCATTATTACTGAGCGGCAGTGTCGTATGACATTGCTGCTTTAAACCATGTTCTTGTGCGAGTTAACCTGAATTATTGTGTGAGCTATAATTTTGGGTAACGTTAAAAAATTAGAGTCCTACTTAGTGTCACTAATAGTATTACTATAGTTTAAGCAAGGCGCATAATTAACCGTTGCCCTACTTTAATACATCAATGTTTATCTCTTCTACAATTGGTTAAATTACACCCCTACTTTTCTAGGCTGCCTGTACGGCAGTGAACCGCACTTGCATAAAATGCCACGGCATCTACGATTTCTAAGCTGCCTGTGCGGCAGTGAACTAGCTCAAGTCAGGTTTTCGCGTGATGTTCAATTTTTAAGCTGTCTGTGCGGCAGTGAACAAATGGGACTAGAGTCCACTATTATAGTATGTTTTCTAAGCTGCCTGTGCGGCAGTGAACTAACGAACTGAGTAAGTGGGTTTATGCCGATGTTTCTAAGCTGCCTGTGCGGCAGTGAACACCAGTTGAGACATTACCATACTCATTGCCGATTTCTAAGCTGCCTGTGCGGCAGTGAACAAAAAGAGCAAAACAAGTGTATCCAAGTCTCAATTTCTAAGCTGCCTGTGCGGCAGTGAACAAAAAGAGCAAAACAAGTGTATCCAAGTCTCAATTTCTAAGCTGCCTGTGCGGCAGTGAACAAAAAGAGCAAAACAAGTGTATCCAAGTCTCAATTTCTAAGCTGCCTGTGCGGCAGTGAACAAAAAGAGCAAAACAAGTGTATCCAAGTCTCAATTTCTAAGCTGCCTGTGCGGCAGTGAACAAACAGTGCGTGCAGGTTTATCACCTTTAGCTTTTCTAAGCTGCCTGTGCGGCAGTGAACAGCAAGTAGAATGAATCAGATTCCGCATAAAGTTTCTAAGCTGCCTGTGCGGCAGTGAACTTGTCGTGTCAGTAATCCCCTCTTTGATATAATTTCTAAGCTGCCTGTGCGGCAGTGAACATTAAAAGGCTAATAAGCCAGCGGTTTTTTATCTTTCTAAGCTGCCTGTGCGGCAGTGAACAATCAGTCTCAATTAGCACTGTTTCACCTAGCTTTCTAAGCTGCCTGTGCGGCAGTGAACGATGATTGTGCAATAGGTGAGCCAGCCTTAAATTTCTAAGCTGCCTGTGCGGCAGTGAACGTTCCAGAACCGCAGCTGGTGACAGTGACAAATTTCTAAGCTGCCTGTGCGGCAGTGAACAAAATAGTAAGTCGATTCAAGTTGCACGATGTTTTCTAAGCTGCCTGTGCGGCAGTGAACAAAAATGTTGAAAGCATGATCATGTCACTAACTTTCTAAGCTGCCTGTGCGGCAGTGAACACTCTGTATGACCAAGAACAAGAGTGTTGTTATTTCTAAGCTGCCTGTGCGGCAGTGAACGCATACTAATAGAACCTGTTTGAGCTTTTGACTTTCTAAGCTGCCTGTGCGGCAGTGAACTGAAGAAAAAGCAATTGAACAAACCGAAGAATTTTCTAAGCTGCCTGTGCGGCAGTGAACCTCACCACCTACATCGGGGTAAGGTCTAAAAGTTTCTAAGCTGCCTGTGCGGCAGTGAACGGGCGGGTGAAAAGCACAAAATAGAATGTATATTTCTAAGCTGCCTGTGCGGCAGTGAACTTTAACATTACACAGACGGACCACGGTTTAGTTTTCTAAGCTGCCTGTGCGGCAGTGAACTCTATTTGTAGTTTAGGCTTTTATTTCTTGTCTTTCTAAGCTGCCTGTGCGGCAGTGAACAATAACTCTCATACTCTCTAACTACCGCATTCTTTCTAAGCTGCCTGTGCGGCAGTGAACAAATATGTTCTGGTTGTTGATATTCATATAAATTTCTAAGCTGCCTGTGCGGCAGTGAACAGGCTGCCGAAGCTGTTGCAAGCGCTGTATCATTTCTAAGCTGCCTGTGCGGCAGTGAACAATTAAATAGCGCAGCTTCACAGTTTCAAGCTTTTCTAAGCTGCCTGTGCGGCAGTGAACACAAAGTTACCGCAACTCGTGTGCGCTCAAAATTTCTAAGCTGCCTGTGCGGCAGTGAACGTTTCATAGGTTCGTAGCATCAACTCCCCAGTTTTCTAAGCTGCCTGTGCGGCAGTGAACGAAATGTTAGCGTTAATTGATTACATTAAAGGTTTCTAAGCTGCCTGTGCGGCAGTGAACTGTGACGGCGTTCTTAATTTAAGGTTTACAAATTTCTAAGCTGCCTGTGCGGCAGTGAACAAAGGAGCAAGTTAAGTTCAAGCAAGCTGATTTTTCTAAGCTGCCTGTGCGACAGTGAACGTGAAGGCTTAAGCAATTACGCAAAACAAATATTTCTAAGCTGCCTGTGCGGCAGTGAACGCATCTATTGAAGTTAATCGCATTAGCGGTGATTTCTAAGCTGCCTGTGCGGCAGTGAACTTGATTTAAAAGCGTTAACGCCGCCCTGTTCATTTCTAAGCTGCCTGTGCGGCAGTGAACTGAGCCATGATGTTACTATAATGGAAGTGTCATTTCTAAGCTGCCTGTGCGGCAGTGAACTTATGATTAATGAACAAGAGTTGACAGCGTTATTTCTAAGCTGCCTGTGCGGCAGTGAACCGTGAGTTTGTTCAAAACCGTAATAGCGTTATTTTCTAAGCTGCCTGTGCGGCAGTGAACCTTAGAAAGCGGTAAACGTGTAACGCTTTTGCTTTCTAAGCTGCCTGTGCGGCAGTGAACGAATACATGGGCGGAAACTACGAAAGCAAAGATTTCTAAGCTGCCTGTGCGGCAGTGAACGATAAGTTTGGTCAAGTTGCTATCTGGGTTATTTTCTAAGCTGCCTGTGCGGCAGTGAACAAGTTAGTTGACGACCTCGACACTTTTAAGATTTTCTAAGCTGCCTGTGCGGCAGTGAACGAGATGGCACAAGAGACACTGGCGGCGAGGGTTTTCTAAGCTGCCTGTGCGGCAGTGAACGCGCCAAGCTTAGCTCCAATGCCTGATGTTGATTTCTAAGCTGCCTGTGCGGCAGTGAACCTTTCAAATGACGATACAATAAAACCGCTACATTTCTAAGCTGCCTGTGCGGCAGTGAACATGTTAGTAAGTCGATTGACTTTCTTATCAATTTTCTAAGCTGCCTGTGCGGCAGTGAACAATTGTTTGTGCGCGGGTATGTCCAAGGGCGCTTTCTAAGCTGCCTGTGCGGCAGTGAACATGTTGACAGCGATGGTGATATCATCATGCAATTTCTAAGCTGCCTGTGCGGCAGTGAACATTAACTTATTGGAATGCTATGGTTGCTAGTTTTTCTAAGCTGCCTGTGCGGCAGTGAACTATCCAGGTGACACAAGCGCACCTGCTAAACATTTCTAAGCTGCCTGTGCGGCAGTGAACCTTCACACACTTGCTCTGCATTAATATCATTATTTCTAAGCTGCCTGTGCGGCAGTGAACTGCGATGCGTTGTAACCGCTACTAACGCGATTTTTCTAAGCTGCCTGTGCGGCAGTGAACGTCAAAACGCGTTTGGTCACATTGCATTAAAATTTCTAAGCTGCCTGTGCGGCAGTGAACAGTTTGGCTCGAACTCAGACATGTGATGATAATTTCTAAGCTGCCTGTGCGGCAGTGAACCGCAAGCCATAGCCCAAACAAGTTCCTCTTGCTTTCTAAGCTGCCTGTGCGGCAGTGAACTTGAGGGTTATCACCTTGCAAAAACTATTGTTTTTCTAAGCTGCCTGTGCGGCAGTGAACAGATGGTCCTTGAAAATCAGGATGTAACTGTATTTCTAAGCTGCCTGTGCGGCAGTGAACTTTCCAATCAATTGTAAAGTGACCGCGATTAATTTCTAAGCTGCCTGTGCGGCAGTGAACCTATAGCTTTATTTATGCAAGTTCCTGCATTTTTTCTAAGCTGCCTGTGCGGCAGTGAACGTTGGTCTCCTTTTGAAATGGTATTTGCAGAATTTCTAAGCTGCCTGTGCGGCAGTGAACAGAGAAGCACTCTCAGGAGGTTATAGACTGGTTTTCTAAGCTGCCTGTGCGGCAGTGAACACCAACGATTCTCGTCGAAACCATGTCGTAATTTTCTAAGCTGCCTGTGCGGCAGTGAACGTTTTCGTCGTTCAGTTCGTACGCAAACATACTTTCTAAGCTGCCTGTGCGGCAGTGAACTCAGCGGGCTTAATTGCCTTGTTTACGTCGATTTTCTAAGCTGCCTGTGCGGCAGTGAACTAATGAAGAACATACCACCTCCAACGCTCGACTTTCTAAGCTGCCTGTGCGGCAGTGAACTGTAACGAATCGCGTGTTGCTTCGACTTTAGATTTCTAAGCTGCCTGTGCGGCAGTGAACAATTCAATTGAGCGATTGTTGCCAGTGTTTGTTTTCTAAGCTGCCTGTGCGGCAGTGAACCACCAAAAACGTACGGGTCAGCGTCATTAGCATTTCTAAGCTGCCTGTGCGGCAGTGAACTGTTAACTTTGATACACAAACACCGAGCAACTTTTCTAAGCTGCCTGTGCGGCAGTGAACCTAAGCGTGAATTAAACCGAGCGTACTTAAATTTTCTAAGCTGCCTGTGCGGCAGTGAACACGCTATCATTACGTCTAAACGTATGGATACATTTCTAAGCTGCCTGTGCGGCAGTGAACCCGACTTAGGTGTTACTCAATCAAACCTAGAATTTCTAAGCTGCCTGTGCGGCAGTGAACACGGCGGCTAGAGCACTAAGAGTGGCGTTAATTTTCTAAGCTGCCTGTGCGGCAGTGAACGTAAGCTGTTGACGCTGCGGTCTTGTACTCTATTTCTAAGCTGCCTGTGCGGCAGTGAACAATACGGCGAACTATTCCCCAATGTGAATTTATTTCTAAGCTGCCTGTGCGGCAGTGAACTGAGGTGATTAAATGCCACTTAAACCATGAATTTTCTAAGCTGCCTGTGCGGCAGTGAACGGTAACAGGTAGTTATTGGCAAGCACGTCCCATTTCTAAGCTGCCTGTGCGGCAGTGAACGAGAATATATTTGCCACCGGTACGACGATAGATTTCTAAGCTGCCTGTGCGGCAGTGAACCGACACAAGCACCTACGATGCCGATTAGGATTTTTCTAAGCTGCCTGTGCGGCAGTGAACTAACCCGCCAAACGCCATAATTACCTGCTTTTTTTCTAAGCTGCCTGTGCGGCAGTGAACTACCCGAACCGTGTCGTAAAGAAGGTCATTATTTTCTAAGCTGCCTGTGCGGCAGTGAACAAAGGTTAGGTTATTACGTTGAGTCTGATGGATTTCTAAGCTGCCTGTGCGGCAGTGAACTAATGAGGACTACTAGCATGGCTAAAACTGCATTTCTAAGCTGCCTGTGCGGCAGTGAACAGTCAGGAATACAATTCTTTGACAAAGTAAACTTTCTAAGCTGCCTGTGCGGCAGTGAACCACACAAAAAGGCATCAGGATTATCTGATGTATTTCTAAGCTGCCTGTGCGGCAGTGAACATTCAAAACAATAATTCTTTAATAACGTATGATTTCTAAGCTGCCTGTGCGGCAGTGAACTGTTTTGAATAATATCCCTTAATTTGTCGTATTTTCTAAGCTGCCTGTGCGGCAGTGAACTTTATTTCACGCAATAAAAACCGCAATTAAGCTTTCTAAGCTGCCTGTGCGGCAGTGAACTATCGCTGTACTCGAAAAACAATTTACTGCGATTTCTAAGCTGCCTGTGCGGCAGTGAACACGTAATTCATGCATTGCGAAATATATCTAACTTTCTAAGCTGCCTGTGCGGCAGTGAACACAAATTTACTAGGGATGAACTTTTGAGGTTATTTCTAAGCTGCCTGTGCGGCAGTGAACTTTAGATGTGGTCGCGGTACGCTGCGCTAAACTTTCTAAGCTGCCTGTGCGGCAGTGAATTTCAGGTTTAAATTTTTCTAGTTGCTCATAATTTTCTAAGCTGCCTGTGCGGCAGTGAACCGACAGCTACCGGAGGTGTTACAAAAGGACAATTTCTAAGCTGCCTGTGCGGCAGTGAACCATATGCAAAAAAAGATAGCAGCAACCGGAAATTTCTAAGCTGCCTGTGCGGCAGTGAACGCTGATTGATGTTGCCCCGCATAAAGCTCAATTTTCTAAGCTGCCTGTGCGGCAGTGAACTCGCCGAGGTTAACCGTATCTTCACACCTAACTTTCTAAGCTGCCTGTGCGGCAGTGAACTTATGATTTGGGGTATATATTATGCAGCTCTTTTTCTAAGCTGCCTGTGCGGCAGTGAACAAGCAACTGCACAGTCTATTCAGGATTGTACTTTTCTAAGCTGCCTGTGCGGCAGTGAACATACTGATGGTCCTATTCTATTGGCTACTGAATTTCTAAGCTGCCTGTGCGGCAGTGAACTCAAAAATATCAGCGCATAACATAGCGTTATATTTCTAAGCTGCCTGTGCGGCAGTGAACTTTAGTATTGATTCATATGAATTGATGGGAATTTTCTAAGCTGCCTGTGCGGCAGTGAACACATATTATCCATGGGGTTGTAATACTTCAACTTTCTAAGCTGCCTGTGCGGCAGTGAACTAGTACAATACCCCTATACCCCTTACTTTATATTTCTAAGCTGCCTGTGCGGCAGTGAACGGTATTGGTTACACTTTTCGTTTAACTCGTAATTTCTAAGCTGCCTGTGCGGCAGTGAACTAAAAGCTGCTTAGTTGCGGCTTTTTTTATGGTTTCTAAGCTGCCTGTGCGGCAGTGAACAACATTGACATAATCACACGTGAGGGTTTAACTTTCTAAGCTGCCTGTGCGGCAGTGAACTAGAGCCTAGCGAGTATCAACAATTTATTTTATTTCTAAGCTGCCTGTGCGGCAGTGAACACGTAATTCATGCATTGCGAAATATATCTAATTTTCTAAGCTGCCTGTGCGGCAGTGAACAAAAGGGCGAAACTGGTTTAACTGGCTCTGCCTTTCTAAGCTGCCTGTGCGGCAGTGAACAATAGAGTAACAGCAAAAAAACAAGTTACAACAATGAGTTACTATAAAAATAAATATTTTACCTTTATTTTGAACGCACTTTTAACTTGTTGTTTATATTACATAATTTTAAAGAGCTGTTTTTTAGGTCAAATATAATATATTTATCCTTCTCTAATACTTTAGTAAACGCGCCGTAGCGGCTTTTGTAACTCGTTGCTTTTGATGTAAGATTATCATGATATAAATATTTGTATTTCCTATCTGATAAGCAAGACTGAGCTATCTGTATTACTCGATGCTGGCTTTTTAGGTACTCGCATTAACAGAGACCATGTCGCCAATAAATTTACCACTTCTTCTATTTTAAATAATTTATCAATAAACTAATTACTTAATCGGTTTATATAATGTGAGTAAATCACCTCTAAATCTTTATTCGCTCTTTGAGTGAACTGATTAATTTAATGTGAGTAGATAGTGACATAATTTACCTCCTATGATCTCATTTATTAAACTGTGGGAACGGTAATAGAGAACCAAACATCAACTATATTTGGTTCTCTATAAACAAAGAAGTAACTATAACGCACAACATATTAAACAACTAAAACCATGGTACGGTCGCGGTTTTGCTTAGACCAAATTGATCAAACTCACCGTCAATAGCATTCGACAATAAAATACTAAACTGAATGTAGCGTCGGTGCATGTGCCCATTAGAGTTACTTTCTAATTCAAAGTATGGGTTATCTAAGCCTTTAGCAAACATTTTAGCTTTGTATGCTTTTGCTTCATCTGTTGATATTGTTTTTCGCTTAATCAGGCGGTTAAGCTTGGCATTAGTCATGGTGCTCTGTTTACGTGCAATAACTCGATATTGCAGCGCTTCAGGTATTGGTAAAATACCAGTTACTTTACAGTAGCCACTCAAGCCACCTAACCAATTAACTGCCTGAAATTTGGTTAATGCCTCTAATTCACCATGGATGCGCATTACATTACCCAATAAAATTTTATATGCTGGAAAGCTAACACCAATACTCGTAGATTGTTGATCGCATAAAGCTTTGTGCAGTTTGGTATAAACTTTGTTTAGTAATACGTTTTCGCGCATTTCAGCATCAGGCTGTAGCGTAATATCAATATAGTAATTCATCGTTAAGCCCTTATCTTTGTGACATAAGCAATGCCTTTTTTACCAAGGTAAAAGGAAGAAACGCCAGCATTTTCTATTAGTTGGATTAATTCGTGCCCTTCATCTTTGCTAATATTAAGTTCAATATCTAATTTCCCACTGGCCTTGGTCATTAGGTGTTTTATTTTTCCTTCTCCTTTAATGAATTGCTCGTGAATATAGGGATTGCCCCATATTTTTTTCTTGTCTCCCGTTGTATAGCGAGCCATGAAATCCTTCTTAGTAAAACCATTATTAGATATTCCGCTTATGCCACCAGCTTTAGTTTTTGCAGAACTCATATCAAACCGAGTAGTAAGTCGCTGTAATTGAAGATACAAAGCAGAGCAATAAAGGCTAATAGGAAATATTAAACCTTTATTGTTTAACCCTTTAAATTTTTCAAATTCATTATTTAAATTATCAAAAGCTGTTTTAACCTCTCCCTCATTTTCGATGACTTTAAGTTTATGTAGCTCTTCTAAACGCTCAATTACCGATAATGGTTCGCAAGTTATTTTTTTTTCAATGAGGATGTCGTCATTTATAAACTTACAAAGCTGTGATAAATCTAACGCTAAAACACCCCAGAATTCTTCTGAATAACTGGAATTAAAAATAGGATCGTTAATTTTTACTGTTCCAGTGAAAGAATTTTGATCTGTACTACCCGTTATATTTCGAATAAATGTCATTTCGTTATTTATAACGCTAGGTTTATCTTCAAACTGAACTACGTCTTCAATATCTTTAAAGTAATAATTTTCTGCCGTTCTTGATTGATATAGCTTGCGTTGATCACCTATCAACCGATTCAAAACGCCCATAACGGTATCTAAGGAAATATCACGTTCTTTAAAGTTTTCTGCTTTGCCTAGGCTAGTCATAGAGCCTATAAATTTACGCCCTGCATTTGGTAGTGCTTCATTGTTACTACCATCTAAAAATGAATTTCGCCAAGATGATTCGTATTCTATGGTTATTTTCATGGTTACCTCGACTATTTAGCGTAAAAATAGGTAGCAAATTCACTGTTCGCTTGTTCGCAGATAGAACTTTCATCACGTTTAATACGCATCATTTTATTACTATCGTTATAATCTAAAACTACATCGTCAACATACATGTATGACTTAGCTTGTCTGATAGACAATTCTGAAATTAAGCTAATGGTGTACTCAATTAATGCTTTAACAGCATCATCGTTTAATAAAATACCATTCTCTCCTTCTTCAAAAATAGTTCCGCCTCTAACATAGTTGTGATGAAAGGTGGCTTTTGGCTTTAAGCTTGGATTTAATGTTTGAATAAAATCCTGCACAGTTTGTGCTACTTGCTCACCCTGCCCTTCATTAACGTTCATCGCTTCACGGTCAAACTTTTTATCAAGTGAAATAAATTGCAGTTGCTCAATACTAATGGATCCGTAAGAAATATATTTAGTATCACCAAAGGTTGTTTTTGAGAAGAAAGAGGAACTATCGCGCTCTCCTGCTTGCCCAAATTGTTCAAAGTTGCCGTTACCTAGTTGATCAACAAAATCTTCTATTAATAATGGGCTAGTACGTTTATTTTGTGTAGAAGGAACAACATAACCTCTAACCAAACCTGTTACTGATGCTAACACTTGCTCTAAGTTCGTTTTTTTAGCGTAGTGTAAGTCAAATGCCTGTGATCTAAACAAATGGTGTCGAATACAGTTTTGGCTAATATAAAGCGGTGTTTCTTTAAAGTTTATATCTGTTGCTTGTTTCTTATATTTATAACCTGTTTCTTCTTTTACCTTACCACTTAAGTTCGAATAACCTCGGAGCTTGGGCATTGTGTGATTATTTAATTCAGTTCCTTTATCACCTGTTAAGGTTGTTGGACCATTCCAATTCACTACCCCATGACCTAATGCGGTAATTTTAAAATCTACACTTTTAATTCCTATTACTTTTTCCATGATTTATTCCTCATCCTCTGTTGTGTTATTAAGTTGTGTTAGCGCCATTGCGCCAATGGGTTGTTTGTCGCATGTCATGTAATAAATAGCATGTGAATGTCTTGCTGATTCGCCGCCAACGGCAAGTAAGTCGTTCGATGTATAACTTAGGTAGACCGGTAACTCAGGATCACGCGCTTGGTTCAATAAGGCGTTATCGTTATAGGGCTTTATGCCGCCCACTGCGTTGTGATGCTTTTTATACATGTTCGATAATAAGTCTTGATCGCTTTTGCCATAACCTTTAATTGCTAAAGCTGAATAAGTTAAGTTATCTATATCGGAGGTATCATCAAGTGGCATTATGTAAGCATATTCGTTAATAAATTTAGGTTCGTGCTGATTGTTAACATCACAAACCGCCATTTGCACAAAACGATTATTGCCACGTAGTGAATTTTTATTCATTTTTCCACGTGATTTTTCTTGTGCTTTTTTAGGTGGTATTACAATAGGGTCAACTACTTTGTTATTAATATCTAACACGCTGTTTTTTAAAGCTGCAATTAAATCACTTTCTATTTTATCTCTACTTGAAACTTCCTGATGAAAACGCCTATACATTTGATAAATTTCGGGAAGGGTAAAAGCTTTATTGTCAAAATGTTCAAGTAACGACTGATACCATGCACGCGTGCTAGCTAAACTGTACATTTTGTTTAAAAATCGAGAGGCTGAACTTTGCCCTTTGTTGTTTGCAATAGTTTCAGGAACCGCTAAACAATATGTGTTTAGTTGCTCGTTTAACCCAAATCTGTCCAATCGCCCTAAGCGCTGCAAGGTATTTTCAGGGTTAGATATTTCGGCAACCATATAATCACAACTAATATTTAAAGAGGCTTGAACAATCGGACCACTACGTAATACGTCATATTTATTGGTGCCATTTTGTTTAAACGCGTTGTAAACCTCGTTAAACCAAGTCTGCTTATCACTTTTTTTAAACTTGGAGTGTAGTAATATATTGTTTTCTACTTGTTGGTTAGCAATAAAGCTATTTTGTGCCGATAACGCTGTGTTGCTAATGACAAAGGTTTTGTTTTTATGCGGTTTTAACAGTGGATTGTCATTACTCAAATTAGCATCATCAAAAATATCAAATTTAATTTGATATTTACTTGAGTTAAAAGATGGCATTTCGATAATGTCTTCTTTATCAATATTCAATACCTCTTCGACAAAAACATAATGTGGCGTAGCAGATACAAGTAAGGTGTTTGCTAATTGCCCTTGTGCTTTTTTACAGGCGACTAATTCAGCAAATAATAAATTAAAGGCTGACATATTGATGTATTCGTGAAATTCGTCAAAAACTACATGTGCATTTAAATAGTCAATTAAGCTATTTGCTTTGGTATGACTAATAACACTGCCAAGTATTTGATCAATAGTGGTTATAACAATGTCGCCTGAAAAGTAATCTTCTTCGGTAGTTTTATTGCCCCACTCATTTTGAAATTTGAACTCCCCTGTTAATATTTCAATGGTCGCATCGGGTAAATACTTATCGGAAGTCAATTCAGCAAATAAACCTTGGCAAACTTGTACCCGTGGACAAACCCAAATGATTTTTTTAGCTTGTTTAAGTGCCGCCCATTCCAAAGCTATTTTAGTTTTACCGCAACCTGCAGCGCCAGCGAGTACACCAACATCTTCAACCCCAGTTAATTGCACTGCAATATCATGCTGTTTTTGAGTTCGTTCACCATCGGGGAAGTTAGCAAGGCAATTAGTAATATAAGTTGATAATGAAGAGTCTGTAATAAATTGAGCTTCAATTATTTCATTAAGGGTTTTAGTTTTAATTGCTTGGTGAAGCTCTTGAGCTGATAAAGTCGAAACAAGCCTGTCAGCCGTAATTACACATGCTCTAGCAATATTATTGTTGGCATTACATTGAATGCTTTTTTGGTAATCGTAACTTGCTTCTTCTGTTTCATATTCCTTATACAGTGGTAATTGTGGCGCATTAGGCAGCAACTCTTCGGCATCTTCAATTGCACTACTTAAATAGGCTTTAGTAATAGTTGCTTCACTTGTTCGGTAGCTAAGCTCAATATCTGATACTTTTTTTAAAATATTTTGTGCTTGTTCGATAAAGTCAGTGAGTGATTTATCTTTATTATTTGCTAGAAATTTTTTCGACAACCCTTTGTAGCTGTCAAATTCTGGGGCTATTTTATCATTACGGTATGCTCTAGCATGGTGCCAATATATAACGTGGCGAATAGAGCGCTTATTGCCTGCACTAACAAATTTTAGGCTTACATCATCCAATAAATGATAAAGCAGTAAAGATAATTCATTATGTCTTGGGTATTTTTCAAAACTAAATTTAGCGGTGTCAATGTGTTGTCCGTCTTCAGCTATTACAACTTTCTTTTTAGGATCAACTACCCATTTTTGAAAATTGGGATCGAGTTTCCCTAAATCATGCAAGCAACCAGCAATAAAACACGTTGTTGTATATTGCTTATCTAAATTAGAAAATAATTGTTTATGTAATAATTCAGCTACATAACCAACAGCAAATAAATGTTCAACCAATGTTTGTAAATGCGTATTAGCATAAGCCACGCCTTTAATTGGTTTGTTGTTATTCGTGTCCATAAAAACCTCTTTTGCTGTTGTATTCACAGGCACTACTCCCTGTTGATTAAATTTTGATTTTGAACCCACTACCCAGATAAATTGACTACGGCTGCGTGAACGTATCCAATGACAACTGACTGCTGTACTTTTACTTGCGGTTTGCTTGAGCATTTTTTTAACTGTGAGCAAGCCATCTTCGGTGATTAGGGTTTGCCACGTATTATCGCCAATTCTGTTGGCAAAAGCGTCGAGTACACGTCGTGTTTTTTTTAGCGCATTTTTTTCACACTGCGATACAAACGTGACCATCATAAATTGTGTTCCTCTATGTGGTTTTGTGAGTAATTTTGCAGTGCAATTGTTTTGACGGTATCAAACATAAAGTCGAGGGATTTATGATCTGTAAAGGCTTGCAATACTTGCTGGCGAAACTCTTGCTCTGTGGCATTTTCTTTGGCACATATAAATGCCCAAGGAAGTACGATGGCATCTTTTATTAAATCGGCTACATCAAACACTAAGGCACCACGTCTGGTTTTTCCATGCATTACGGCAAAACCATGAGGAATACCTAACACCCACAAACAGCTTGCAGCTAAGCCATAGGCAAGGTAGTTACCATGATTTAAAAAGTCGTTGGCTTTATCAGTGCTTTGGTGCTGGCGTTTAAATGCTGCTGCGTTGGTATTATTTGCAGCGTATTTATAAAGTACTTTGGTTAATTGCGCTTCAGTAAGAAGTAACTCCGATTGTTTAGTTGCTGCACTAGTACGCGCTTCAAACGTATTTAATGCTTTTTGCATTTGTTCACTATTAAAGTCAAATCCTTCGTTTTTTAAATCGCGATCTTTGTTCCATACTTTTTGTAAGTAACTAATACGGGCTTGCTGCATTGTTTTTGCAGCTAGTAAACGCTTTTCGTCTTCAAACCAAAACTGTAGCCAACCATGTAAGTATTCAGTTGGTCTATATTCGCTTTGTGGTGTAAACCACTCGACCTCGCAGGCCATATATAAAGGAGTACCTCCTCCACCAGCAAAACCAACAAGCACACCTGCTTGTGATAACATTCGCATTGCGGCTTGCGTTATTGATGTGCCATTTCCCAGTAATAATACGGTGGTATTGGCAATAGGTACGTTAAAGTATTGGTTTTCATTTTTAGCTTCAGTTAGGTACAAAACACGCCCGTCTTTTTGCATAACGCGGCAATATTCTAGGTAATACATATTGGCGCGTTTTGAATGCAAAATTGTTTTTAAGTCACTTGGGCTAAAATCGTCCATTACTTTCATCCTTTATTATCGTTCCTTTAAATTACTGGCTGTTTAGCCTTTGAGCAACACTGTATATTTATCACCTGTCGTAATTTTAGGCATATTTTTAATCTTCTACTTACTTTACTTGTTAAATACTACGGCATATAAGGCTGTAAACCCGATAAGCAATCGGGACTGAGTATAATTTGTTGCGCTTCGGGGTTTGCTTGGTAGCTATCTACACGTAGTTGTTTTAATAGGTAAAGTAATAAAGCTGCGCGGACTTTTATGTTACGTTTGTAATTACCATTTGATTGTTGATTCATTTGGTGATCGAGCGCTATTATTCTTGCTCTATTGGCGGTTAATCGTGGATCTGGCTCTATGCCAACTGTAAGTTGGGTTTGCCATAATGTGTCGTGTTGTTGGTCATACTCTGCTGGACCTTCTATTTCACATTCGCCATTAAAACGAGTAAGAACAAAATCTCTGAAATCTCGATTTTTTTCACAATAGGCGCGTACATGCCAGCGAGTACCGTCAAAAACCAAATTGTGTGGACTAATGATACGTGATTCGAACTCTGGGCTCGATACAGAGGCATAACCTACATCTATTCGTTGCTTATGTTTTAGTGCGTGTAGTATACCACTCACTCTTTTTGGATTTACTGGTACTAGCGGGGATTGCATTGCAGTAAAGTGATTATAATATTCGCTTTGAATACCTTGCTGGGTAATGTGTAAATAGGTACCAAGATCTTGTGCACCATACTTTGGTATAAAGTGTTTTGTAGCCTGATATCCCTTTTTTGAGTTGTTGTAAACCAAAAAATCTGGATACAATTTTAAGTAATCTTGTATGTGTTTAGATGCACTTGAACGGCTTATATTAAAATGCTGTTGTATGTGTTTTGTAGTTAAGCGATTTTCCCAAAATACAATAAGTTCTATAAAATGAAAACGCTTTACGAAATCGTAATTTAAGTGTGTTATCACGCTGTTCCTTAGCTAATTTGATTCCTTTTCACAAAGTACCAAATCAGCTAAAAATAACAACGATAATTTACCAAAACTTAATTGCAAATGGTGTATATAGATTAAAAATCTCATTCGCAGACTATATCTATTTAAAAATAAAAAAAGCAAGCCTGGTGGCTTGCTTTTGATCGTCTCTAAAGACAACACACTTTATAATCTAAATTTAGTAACTGCTTTTAAAATCTATAACTAGCACCAAACGTTATACGGCGGTCTGTAAGACCTTGGAAACAAAGTAGAGCACCCTCGTTAACACAAGACTGATTAACTTCTGATTCGGTTAAGTTAACGGCTTCTATACCGATGTTTAGTTGATCATTCACATCGTAACTTATGCTGGCATTGAGTTGTCCTCTGTCCTCTTGAACAACAGGAAAACCCCATGGGAAGCTTGATGTACTACCAAAGTCGGTTGAACGATAGCCTTCACGCCATGTATAGCGAGCGCGTGCAGACAAACCGTATTTTTCATAGTAAAAGGTCACGTTATATGCATTTTCAGACAGGTCAATTAGTGACTGTTTAGCACTTATATCTGCATCAGGATTTCCGGTTGTTAATGCAAAAACAGCATTAGCACGGCTTGTTGCAGTATCAAACGATTCTCCACCAGAGAACTCTTGGTAAGTATAGTTTGCAACGATACCAAAACCAGATGCCCACCCTAGCTCTTTTTCAAAGCTTGATAAGTCATATTGAGCTGCAAGCTCTAAACCCTGCTGTGTTGTTTCACCTGAGTCATTAATCGTTGTTTGTGTTGGTACACAAAGCCCTACTCCGGCGTCAGGACCAAATACATTTATATCTGCAATTGGGTTAAATATGCCGCCGCCTTCACACTCTGGACCATTTGTGTCGCGAAATCCTGTGCTTGGATCTTCAAACGGGTCAACTTGTTGAGTAACGTGTAAGTCGCTACGGGTTTTATGAAAATACCCTACACTTAATAAAGCAGCAGGTGCAAAATACCAATCAGTTGAAACATCAAAAGACGTTACTTCTTCTGGTACTAATCCAGAATTACCGATTGATACTGCGCTATTAGGGCTTGTGCCAAAGGTAACTGATGTTGATAAATCATCAAAATCTGGACGTCTTATATCTTTTGACCAACCCAATCTAACAATCACATCTTCGCTTACGTTTGCAGATATATTGATTCGTGGTAGTAAGAAGTCGTAATCACCTTTAGAAGTTACTTGAGTGACTAGTTCATTACCGCTGCCATCTTGAGTAACTGAGTTACCTACCGATGTTACATCTGTTTCTAAATAACGCAGACCAAAGTTACCTCGGAATATGCCGTACTCAAAGTTAGCTTGTGCGTATAAGGCGTGAGTTTCTTCTTCAATATCAAAAAAGGCATTCACAAGAGACGTTGGAGAGCTAATTGGACCGCGATCAGAACCTGTTATTGCATTATTTGCTTCAATTGCTTGATTAAGTGCCGCTAAAACACCTTCAGGGTCAGAAGAAGCAAGTTCAGGATTTATAAGCAAGAAATCACGAATATAAAGCTCTCGTCCATCTGCATCATTAAAGTTATCAGGACCCGCTGTTAATATATCAGCAAATAAATCGCCAGTCGGGCTATCAGCCAAATTCCTTAAACCAACGTTTGAGCGAACCTGATCAGATACGCTACTGGTTTTACTGTAACGGTAGCCAAAATCGACTGACGTTATTACGTCATCTAAGTAATAAGTAAAGTCTGTGCGAAATGCATCTTCTGTATTTTCAGATTCATCTTGCCCTTGGTTTACATCACGTAAAACAACATTTGCTGGGTCGAGTAGCTGAGCCATAGTGGGTGCATTTGCTTCACCGGTTGCAATGCCAAATGTAAGTGCATTACCCGTTAAGTCATATTCAAATGGAGTGCCGTTTTCGTTTGATGAGTTAGTCGCAACATTTGGGTTTATAAAGTTAAGTGTTGTATTAAAACTTGGCGTAGATGAGTCTGCACGAGATGTTGAAGCTTCAACACTTGCAAATAGTCTATCACCTTGCCATTCACCACCAATTCTAAATATTTTACTCTCAGTGATACGTGAATTTGTATCACTAGAAAAACGTAAGTTAGGATCGCCACCGCCGTCTTCTACTGGAATAACGCCTCTTACTGCCGCTTGTATGCTTCCTAAGTTTTGACCATCAAGAGAGCCAAAGTTAACTGTTTCAAATTCACTTGGTATCGATACATCTCTGAGATCACTTAAACCAGATGCTTGTACTCTTGAGCTTTCTTGGCGTCGTTCTTGGTCATTAACAACAGCATCAAAATAAAACTTCATATTATCGTTTGGCGCATATTCAAACGTACCAGCAAAGTTTTTTGTCTCGTATTCGTAATTATCGTAATCTTGAATTAAAAATTGAACCGGTAAAAAGTCGAACGATTGTGCGCTTGCAGCTCCGCTATCAGCTGCTACTGAATTATCTCTGTCAGCGCGAGGACGAAATGCGGTTACATCTTGCTCACTGTAACTACCACTAAATACAACACCAAACTTACCACCAGAATCAAGCTCCCAGTTATCACCCCAAGCGCCAGAAACTCGAGGGGTAACACCATCGGTTGATAAGCTGCTATCTTCACCTTGGACTCTTATTGAGCCTAGTGTTTCATTTAATTGTAGTGGGCGGATTGTTTTAAGATTTATTGTTGCGCCTACTGAGCCTTCAATTGTTTTAGCTTCTGGTGACTTAATGACTTCAACGCCAGAAATAATAGCGGCTGAAACATCTTCAAAGCTAATACCGCTTCGACCAGAACCCGAACCAACTGTTGATACACCGTTTACTTCTGTGCGATTTGCATTGGTACCACGAATTTGAACACCAGTACCAACCCCTGCTTCGCGGGTGATTTGAATACCCGTGACATTTTCTAGTACTTCAGCAAGATTTTGATCGGGTAACTTACCAATATCTACCGCTTCAATAATTTCAACGAGACTGTCTGCCGAGCGCTTTTGTGCAAGCGCATTTGTCAGTGATTGTCGAATCCCTGAAACTTCAATAATTTCAAGATCGTCTGCCACTTTTTTTTGTGTTTCTTGAGCTTGTGTAGACAAAGACATACTAAGTGCTGTTGCCGATAAAACGGCCAGTGTGATTTTAGATAACTTGTGACTCATAGTTTTTTTCCTGTGTGTGTGAAATGCTATGTAACCAGCTACTTTATTATTTTTATTAAACCCCTTTAATTATTACAAAACCTTAACTTTATATTTACACTCAACCTTTAAAAGGTCAACCTTTTGGTAATCTATTTAGGTGAAATATTATGCAATATGTTATTACCAAAATAATTAAAGCTCGTTATTCTAATTAATAAACATTAACTTTATTCTTTAATTTGTTGTTATATAAATACTTTAAATTAAAGCTCAGGAAGAAGTTACAAAGACGACAGCCAAACACGTTTATTATTTTTAAACTAAAATAATTTTAATTGTATTGAATAAAATTCAAACAGCGCAATAAGAGCCATATAATTGGTTAACCAATTTATGTTTATTCGCTAAAAAAGCAAAATAGAGTGCTATTTATTTTAAAACTGGATTTATTACGTGGCTAAAGAAGACGTTCAACTTATATGGCATTAATGAAGTTGTTTTGCTGTTAATTAGAATTTACTGAGGAATAAAAATAAGAGGATTTAAGATCACAAAAAGACGGTAAACCGTCTTTTTGTGATTTGCTTTAATAATTTTAAATATTATTAAAGTTTGTAGCTTAAGCCTAAGAATAAACGAGGACCGTAGTCATTCACTTCGCCTAGGTTACCTTCAACAAAGAAGTCTTGTGATTTAGGTGCGCTAAACAAGTTAATTGCTTCGGCTTTAATTCTGAAGTGCTCATCAATTTTATATGATGCACGCATTTCCCATACACCTACTGCATCAACATAACGTAAACGAGTACCATTGCTTGTGTAAGGTTGGAAATACTCACTACGGTATTTGTAAATAACCGCAGTATCAAATCCACCAATTTGGTAGTACAACTGGCTGCTAAACACATGCTTAGAAAAACCAGGAACTGCACCAGGCTCAATAATACCATCAGTTAACTGTGTAGTATTGCCGTCTAAATCAGTCTCAAACGTATCACCGTACAAGCTATCTTCAAACTCGAAATCAGTATCTGCAAAGTTATAACCAAACTTCATACCGATGCCATTATCCCAACGATAAGAAAATGAAGCCTCAAGACCAAAAATTTCACTTTCATCATCTGTAGTCACTGAGTTGGTAACAGGAAGAGAAACTGTTTCACCCCCAATCACGTAATTCTCAAGTACAGTTTGTTGCTGGAAGCCACCTTGGAACTGTTTATAATAAAGACTCATTGCGAAAATTGAATCATCATTTGGATACCACTCAAATGCAGCATCGTAGTTCCATGACATAAGTGGTTGTGTATCAGGGTTACCTGAACCGTCAACTGTTAATAGGTCAGAAAGAGAAAGTGCAACCGATTCATCATCAGTAACAAAGTCACGATCGAAACCTAAATCAGAAGGGTCGGCACGTGACATACCACGGTAAATACCCGCGCGAAGTAAAATGTCTTCACTATAATCTACAACTAAGTTAAAGCTAGGAAGGTACTTGGTATAACTACCTCCTCCTTTTACTTTTTCTAAAGAGTTGCCTTCAACAAGTTCAACAACGCCCGTAACTTCGTCTACATTAACGCTATAATTACTTCTAAAACCAATAGAAGTTACATCAGTATCAACAACTCGAAGACCAAAGTTACCGCGAATAAACTTGCCAAACATTTCTGTATCGTAACTAGCCATTAAGTAAGCTGAAGTAGTTTTTTCTGTTACATCGATAGTACCAGCATTTTCGTATTCAACTTCTGGATAAGCAAACTCACCATCAACATTAGAACCTGTAACAGCTTGTGAAAAACATACATTATCGTAAGTTGCCCAAGAAGAGCCTGTACCACTGCTTACAACATTACCATCGCTGTCGATGTTAGTAACAATGTCGCCATCCGAAACGCTTGAAAGAAAACCTGACTCAGGGAAGTCAATTTGACACCCTTCAAGTACATTAATCGCGTCAGTACCTGAATCTAATGTAAATTCATTTCTTGAACCATTACCTTGGGTACCACCAAACTGAATAAAGCTCAATTCAGACGTTCTTACACCACCTTCTATACTTGTAAATACATTGCCTTCCAATGCATAGTCGAAGTCTAAACGCGCAGATTTTATTACGTTTTCACGTACATTTTCACGGTCAAGGCGTGTTCTTAAGCTGTCTGTAAAGTTTGAAATATCAGTAACATCAAAATCTGTTAATGTGAAATGAGGTATCTCATCGCCCATATCCCATGAGAAGAAGTTACGATCTGCGGTTCTGCCGCGGTTCGAAATTTGTAACTCTTCACGTTCTGTTTTTGAGTACGCTAAATCAAGATCAACTGTTAATCGATCGGTAACATTGTGCTCAATGTTTAAACCATAACCTTGATAATTTTCTTCACGTGAGAATTGCTCACCTGCAGATTCAATTCGCTCTTCACCTTCCCAATGAAGGATCCCGCCAACATCATTAGTAACAAGTGTTGGACCTGTTACACCTGGTGTTGCACGTTTTTGTAAAAATATTAAGTCGTGACGCGCTTCTTTTTGTGTTCTATCTGAAATTTGGGTATCGAAGTTAATATCCCATGAGTCTGATGGCTGAAATTGTAATGCAAAAAACACAGCATCACGCTCATCAGATGTTTCATTTTGACGGTAGCTTCGGCTACTACCAGTCCACGCATAAGGAGTACCATCACTTACAGCTTCACCTGTTTCTGGATCAATTGCTGTATCGTAACCTTGATTGTTACTACCACTTACCTGATCTTCACAATCACCGGCACTACTACGGTAAAAGCCTTCATTAGTGTTATTAGGATCGTTTATACATGCCCATAATGATGAGCCTGATGGGCTGGAACTTCTGTATTCAGCTTCTGGTTGGCTTATATCTTGGCGTTGAACACCAAACGACACCCCTAAAGCTTGACCGTTATCGAATTCAAACTGGTCAACATAACTAAACGTACCACGGTAACCTGCATCGCTTTGTAGTGAATTCTCTACATTGCCTTCATCTGGGTTGTAGTTTAATTTAACTTCAGCTGAAACACGTTGTTTACCAAAATCTAATGGCGTAACTGTTTCAAGTGCAATAACACCTGCAACACCACCTTCAATCATTGAAGCATCTTGTGTTTTATAAATTGCTATCTTCTTTACTAGCTCAGACGGAAACTGTGAAAAGTTAACTGAGCGGTCACCACCACCATTGGTCGCTTCACGACCATTGATGTGAGTAGCACTTAAAAATGGTCCAAGACCACGAATAGTAATTTCTGTTGCGCCACCATTTTCACGGTGAGATGCAGCACCCGTAATTGATTCTAATGCTTCACCAATAGACAGTGCAGGCAAGTCGCCAATGTCTTCAGATGAAAGTCCGTCTACAACAGTAGTTGACTCTCGCTTTATAGCAATTTGGTCTTGAATCGTTCTACGTGTACCGGTAACACTGATTATTTCAACGTCCGGTTCGACTTCTGTCGTCTTATCTTGTGCTTCTTGAGCTTGTGCTGTAAATGCACAAGAACCAGCCATACTTGCTATAACAGCTGTTCTTACCCATTTTGCAGTTGGACTTAAAGCGAACTTTTCTGTTATAGAATTATTATTTTTTTCTGACTTCAACGACATTAGAATACTCCGTTGGTTGTTGTAGTGTAATTTTAATTGTGTGTCACTTGTTATACTTGTGTATACATGATGTGAAGGTCATGGTTAATATACTCAATTGCACCAGCTTGATCAACCAATTTGAGATTAAAATATTACCATAAGGTATACCAATTCTAATTCATCGGCATTACCAGTGGGTAACATAGGTTTAAGTAGAACGGTTATAAATAAAAATAGCCAATAAAAAAGCCCCTAAATAGGTAACACCGATCAGTTAAGGTATTTTTGATCGGTTGACCGATCTTTTGGTTGCTTCACAATACCCTTATCATCTTTTG
>NZ_JADYXF010000041.1:0-47321 GCF_015864385.1 Pseudoalteromonas sp. SWXJZ94C | reverse complement strand
TTCCATGTCGCGTCTGTTAACATTAATCTTGGCATGAGGGTTCGGTGTAACGTTTTTTAGCGAATTCAATTATACCTTATCCTCATGCTGTTTGTTTTTTATACCGCAAAGATCAACACGCCCTAATCAGCCTACGTTAGTAGCTAAGTATTTAAATTAATATGCGAGCGGTTAATGTTAAAACAACATTAGCCGCTTTTTTATGTGCAATAACATCATCGTAAGTAATACTTTAAGCATTATTTACGGTAAAACTACACGCTAGTAATTTAGTATCGAGAGCGCTACTATTAAATAATCTGAGCTCTGGATAATAAATCTATCTCAAGCAGCTATTTCCAGCGTTAACTGCGTTAATATACTTGCAATAGCCCCGCTATTAACACGTAAATTCACCTTGTTCTCACTGAAAATATTTAGCGAGAGAAAAAATTAAATATCCTTCTAGTTTAATATGTTAGTAAACATCTTAGGCAAAGTTCAGGTTAAATACGTTGTGGAGAGTGTAATGAAAAGTCAAAGATTAGGTGAGTTTGAACAATACTTTCAAATTGATGAAAGTATTAGAGTTAATTTATTTACTGTCGACAATAAGCAAGTTCCTAAGTCGCAACTCGAACTTGAAGACGACATTCCCCCTTTATTTAAATTAGCTAACGAAGTAAGTGAATTAGAGCAAAGCTCTTTGCGTCCACTTCGTAATTTAGGCGATATGGCACAAGAGTTAGCGGCTTTTTTACAGGCTCAATCGCGTAAAATTGATTTAATAATGAGCCATATTTTAGCCTCAGAGCAAGCACAAGATAATCATATTCAATGCGACAGTTACGGTGGCGGCGGCATTCGTTTTACTTCACCCGACGTACACTCTATTGGTCAAGCGTTTAGAACCAAACTGTTTTTACATAACGAAGCCTCTGCAGTGTATTGTTATACCGAAGTGGTCGCTGTTGAAAAAATAGATAATGAACATTACCAATACACATTATTATTTGTTGCAATAAGAGATAGCGATCAAGAACTTATAGTAAGAGCTAGTTTACATGCACAAACTCGTCAGCTAAAAAAACGCCAAGAGCTTGAGTTACCCTCAAGTAAAGAAGCCGAAGATAAATAAAAAACATTTACAATAATTACTTAAAGCGCTTTATAAATTGGCTTAAAACCGATTAATAATGCATTCACTGTTTTAGCTATAGAGCCTTTACTACTTGGAGTAAGGCAATTTCTTAATTGCTTTTAATTCCAACTAAAGTACGTATTTTGAAGTGGCTTGGGTATATTTGAAATGCTAAACTAGCATCATCTTAATTTGTATAAAAAATCCATGAACTTTAGACTTTTACCAGAATGGGCTGAGCAAGATGCAATTATGCTAACTTGGCCACATAAAGACACCGACTGGGCTGATAATTTAGCTCGTGTTGAGCCTGTTTACATTGAACTTGCCAAACATATCACCGCGCAACAGCAACTTGTTGTTGTGGCTCATAATGAACTTTTAAAAACGTATATTATTTCGCTATTAAATAAAGCTGAAATTAATTTAGAGCGTGTTCATTTTGTAGTTACGCCAACAAATGATACGTGGGCTCGAGATCATGGTCCACTTACTTGCTCTGCACTTGATAATGCAGACCAGCTAAAAATTTATGACTTTACCTTTAATGGTTGGGGCAATAAGTTTGAAAGTAAGCTTGATAATCAAATAAATCACACTTTAGTAAAAGCACTTAGTGATAAAAAAAATCAATATCAAGTGCTTGACCTTGTACTTGAAGGTGGTGGCGTTGAAATAAACGAGCATGGTGTATTACTTACAACCAGCGAATGTTTGCTTAATAAAAACCGTAATCCTAATTTAAGCCCAAATGACATAGAGACACTTTTAAAAAGTCATTTAGGAGCAACACACTTTTTATGGGTTGATCACGGTTATTTAGCTGGCGATGACACTGACAGCCACATTGATACATTAGTGCGCTTTGCCCCAAACAATACGCTTGTGTATGTTAAATGCGATGATAAGAGCGATGAGCATTACAACGCGCTTAACGCGATGGAAAAGCAGCTTCAAAGCTTTAAAACAGCTGATAACACCCCATATAGTTTAATTGAATTACCTTGGCCTAAAGCAGTTTACGACAATGAACAAACTCGTTTACCTGCCACATATGCTAACTACTTAATTATTAATAACACTGTACTTGTACCAATTTACGCTGATGCAAACGACGAACTCGCTCTAACACAGGTTCAAAAAGCGTACCCTAAGCACAATGTAGTAGGTGTTAATTGTTTGCCAATTATTGAACAGTTTGGCAGTTTGCACTGTATTACAATGCAGTTACCTCGTGGATTTTTAGCTGGAGCAGCATAATGACAAGCCCTGAAAAATTAACTGTTGCCTTAGTGCAACAAAGCAATAGCACTAGTGCCGAGCAAAATATAGCAAAGTCTGTTGCCGGTATTCGTGAAGCTGCCGATAAAGGCGCCAAGTTAGTTGTATTACAAGAATTACATCGTAGTTTGTATTTTTGCCAAACAGAAGATGTCGATGTTTTTGATTTAGCTGAAACAATTCCAGGTCCAAGCAGTAACGCATTAGGCGAACTAGCTAAAGAACTAAACATTGTTATAGTTGCATCACTTTTTGAAAAACGCGCGACAGGTCTTTATCACAATACAGCTGTAGTACTTGAAAAAGACGGCAGTATTGCTGGAAAATACCGAAAAATGCATATTCCTGACGACCCTGGCTTTTATGAAAAGTTTTATTTTACCCCTGGTGATATAGGTTTTGAGCCTATACAGACCTCTGTAGGTAAATTGGGCGTATTAGTATGTTGGGATCAATGGTTTCCTGAAGCAGCTCGATTAATGGCAATGGCTGGCGCTGAAATACTAATTTACCCAACCGCTATTGGTTGGGATCCTAACGACGACATTGCTGAGCAAACTCGTCAAAAAGACGCATGGGTTATTTCACAGCGTGCGCATGCTGTTGCCAATGGCGTACCAGTAATTAGTTGTAACCGAGTAGGTCATGAAAATGACCCAAGTACGCAAAGCGATGGCATTGCGTTTTGGGGAAATTCTTTCATTGCAGGCCCTCAAGGTGAAATGCTTGGCGAAGCAAATAACACTGATGAGCAAGTTTTAGTGGTAGAAATTGATCAAAAACGCTCAGAAAACGTAAGACGTATCTGGCCGTTCTTACGTGACCGACGAATTGATCACTATAAAGACTTAGCAAAAATATACCGCGACTAAGTAATCTGAACTCTAGATAATAAATCTATCTCTAGCAGCTATTTTAGTGCTAAAGAAAAATAAATTTAAATATCGTTATGACTCAATACTTAGTAAATCTCTTAAACCGATTGCAGGTGAAATAATATAATTGGCTCTTTTGAGCCAATTTATAAATGGAGTAATAAATGGCGTTTGAGCAATGGGCAGCCTTGCCTTGGGTAAAATCTCAAAAAGATAAAATTCAGTGGGGGCAGCTTAACGGAAGTGGTTTAAGTATTGCGATTGCTGAGGGTGTAAAAAAACAAGAAAACTTGGTGTTAATAGTCACTCCCGACACGCCAAGCGCACTGCGCCTAGAAACCGAATTAGAATATTTATTACCTGATAATCCAGTAATGATATTTCCTGATTGGGAAACTTTACCGTACGATCATTTTTCTCCGCATCAAGATATTATTTCAGCAAGATTAGCGACATTAAACACCTTAAAAAACGAACAAAAAAGCGTGTTAATTGTACCTGTATCAACCTTAATGTTGCGCACCGCCCCTGCTTCTTTTATTTATGGCTCAACTATTAATTTTAAGGTTGGTGATAAACTTGATACACATAATTTTCGTCAAAACTTAGAGCAAGCTGGCTATTTAAATGTTCAGCAAGTAATGGAGCACGGCGAATACGCAATTCGTGGCTCTATTGTTGATTTATTTCCTATGGGAAGCCCGCATCCATTCAGGCTCGACTTTTTTGATGATGAACTCGATACTATTCGCCTGTTTGATGTAGAAACGCAGCGCTCTGATGAAAAAGTAGATAAAATTGAACTACTTCCAGCCCATGAGTTTCCAACCAACGAAGCCGATATTGAACGCTTTAGAATAAGCTACCGTGAAAAGTTTGGTGCAAGTTCTCAGCAAGACTCTGTTTACATGCAAGTCAGTAAAGGTAACTGGCCCGCTGGTATTGAATATTATATGCCGCTGTTTTTTGAAAAATTAGCGACTATTTTTGATTACCTGCCGGAATCAACAACGGTTATGCATTTAGGTGATTTAGAGCATGCTGCTGATAACTTTTGGCACGATGTAAATGTACGTTATGAAAATCGTCGTGTTGACCCACTTCGTCCATTATTAGAACCCAATGCGCTTTACCAACCTATTGACGAGTTGTTTTCTAATTTAGGGAACTTTGCACGTATTCGCCTGTCGCTTGCAAAACTTGGTACTAAAGCCGGTAATAAAAACTTAAACGTAACAGAATTGCCCGTTATTCGTATTGATCATAAGCAACATGAACCCTACGGCGCATTTATAAGTTATGTGGCAGAACAAAAAAAGAAAAAAGGCCGTATTTTATTAAGTGTTGAATCAGATGGACGCCGCGAATCTTTACTGAGTATATTAAAGCCTAGCGGATTAAAATTTAAAGAATTTGAAACGCTTGAACAATTTACACAAAGCGAAAGTGATGTAGGTTTAATTGTAAGCCCACTTGAACAAAGCGTAGTACTTGGCACTAAACCAAGCTTGTCGATAATTACCGAACAAGAACTGTTAGGTATTAAAGTATCTCAGCGCAGACGACGTAAACATAAATACGAAGCCAGCCAAGATGCGCTTATTCGTAATTTAGCTGAGCTTAAAGAAGGTCAGCCTATTGTACATCTTGATCATGGTGTTGGTCGTTATCAGGGTTTACAAACTATTGATGCTGCCGGTGTAATTACCGAGTTTGTAACAATAATTTATGCAAACGAATCAAAACTGTATGTGCCTGTATCTGCACTTCATATGCTTAGCCGTTACTCTGGCGGTGAAGAAGCAAGCGCACCACTGCATAAACTAGGTTCAGATGCATGGGATAAAGCAAAAAAACGTGCGGCTGAAAAAGTGCGCGATGTTGCTGCTGAGCTACTTGATATTTACGCACAGCGCCAAGCAAAACCAGGTAATAAATTTGCACTTGATGCTCAAGCCTATCGTCAATTTAGTGATAGCTTTCCGTTTGAAGAAACGGATGATCAACGCAATGCCATAGAAGCCGTGTTAGGCGATATGCAATCTAAACAAGCAATGGATCGCTTAG
Source organism: Pseudoalteromonas sp. SWXJZ94C (assembly GCF_015864385.1). NCBI lineage: Bacteria > Pseudomonadati > Pseudomonadota > Gammaproteobacteria > Alteromonadales > Pseudoalteromonadaceae > Pseudoalteromonas > Pseudoalteromonas sp. SWXJZ94C. The sequence goes on along the minus strand of NZ_JADYXF010000041.1, from coordinate 41,978 downwards.
TGTGTGGCGATGTAGGTTTTGGTAAAACAGAAGTGGCTATGCGTGCAGCCTTTGTTGCTGTAAACGACAACAAGCAAGTCGCTATTTTAGTGCCAACTACCCTACTTGCTCAACAGCATTTTGAAAACTTTAAAGACCGCTTTGCTGACTTTCCAATTGAAGTGGGTGTACTTTCGCGTTTTAACTCAACTAAAGAGCAAAAAGACACGCTTGATAGAATGGCTGACGGTAAACTCGATATTGTTATTGGTACACATAAACTTATTCAGCAAAACATAAATTTTCGCGACCTAGGTTTACTTATTGTTGATGAAGAACATCGCTTTGGTGTGCGTCAAAAAGAAAAAATTAAATCACTGCGTGCAGATGTAGACATACTCACATTAACCGCAACTCCAATACCAAGAACACTAAATATGGCTATGAGTGGCATGCGGGACTTATCAATCATTGCAACCCCGCCTGCTAAACGCTTAGCCGTTAAAACGTTTGTACGTCAACGTGATGCCGATCTAATCCGCGAAGCAGTACTGCGTGAAATTAAACGTGGTGGTCAAGTATACTTTTTGCATAACAATGTCGAAACCATTGAGCGAGTAGCGCAAGAAATTAGTGAATGGGTTCCAGAAGCGAATGTAACAAGTGCTCATGGACAAATGCGCGAGCGTGAGCTTGAGCAAATTATGACTGATTTTTATCACCAAAAACATAATGTATTAGTGTGTACAACAATTATAGAAACTGGCATAGATGTACCCACTGCTAACACTATTATAATGGATAGAGCCGATAAGCTAGGGCTTGCTCAACTGCATCAGTTACGAGGACGCGTTGGTCGAAGCCATCATCAAGCTTATGCTTATTTATTAACTGGTGATCCTAAGTCACTCTCCAAAGATGCGAGTAAGCGTTTACAAGCAATAGAATCGTTAGAAGATTTAGGCGCAGGTTTTGCACTTGCTACTCACGATTTAGAGATTCGTGGTGCGGGTGAATTATTAGGTGATGATCAGTCAGGACAAATGCACACTATTGGTTTTAGTTTATACATGGAAATGCTCGAACAAGCCGTAAAAGCACTACGTGAAGGAAAAGAACCAACACTTGAAAACTTACTCCAAAAACAAACTGAAGTAGATTTAAAACTACCGGCTCTGTTACCTGATGATTATATTCATGATGTTAATGCGCGTTTAGGAATGTACAAGCGTGTTGCTAGTTGTGCTAGTCTTGATGATATGGATGAGCTACAGGTAGAGTTAATAGACCGCTTTGGTTTATTACCTGATGCAGCTAAAAACTTATTTAGCTTGCAGCAATTAAAAATGCAGGCAAGTAATTTAGGCATAACAAAAATTGAAGCAAACCCTAAAGGTGGTTACTTTGAGTTTAGTCAAGACACTAAGGTTAATCCTAGCTTCATTATTGGTTTGATACAAAGTGCGCCTCGTGTTTATAAAATGGATGGCGCAAATAAATTGCGCTTCGTTATTAGTGAAGCTAATGCTCGCGAACGCTTGAAAATGGTCACTGCAATGATTGCAGATTTCGAAAAAAAGGTTAGTCATTAATGTTGCTTAAAAAATCGCTTATTGTTCTATGCTGCTTATTTAGCAGTACTGCTTTGGCTGAGCGTTGGTTTGAAGTGGAAGTGTTAGTATATAAGCAACGACCTGCTCCGTATCTACAAGAAGACTTTAGCCTTAAACATGATGTTATTGAAGATAAAAACACGTTAGATTTACTAACGCCTCTTTATACTGAGGAAGCTAAAGAAGCCTGCATCAACGGCGATGCACGCTTTCAAAAACACTCATTTACCGACTCTTTAGTTAATGCAAATCCACGCTCAGGTGTTTGTAACGACAGCACTGATTATATGCAAAGTTACGATGAATTGCCGGTTATTCCACTTGCACCTTCACAGCAAGGTATGAGTGAAGCTTATTTACTATCGCCTAATCAGCTTAAGTTTAATGCCCAACGCAAAGCGCTTGATAGAAAGGGGCTAACCCCTATTTTGCATACTGGCTGGCGATTTGAGGGACAAAGTAAGTCACGCGCACCGAGCGTACACTTAATTGCTGGCAAGCATATTAAAAATGATACGAATAATATACCAAGCTATACAAATCCTGATTTTGTAAGTTTACTTAATTCAAAACCTGAATTATTTATAGACCCTGATCAACCAACTGTTAATTGGGAGCTTGATGGATTATTTAAAATTCACTTGCGTCATTATTTATATATAACTGCTGACTTCGATATTAGTCAAAAACTTGAAAATGGTGATATAGAATCAGCCCGTTTTTCACAGTTTAGACGCGTAATTAGCGGCGAAGTACATTATTTTGATCACCCTCGTATGGGTATGATTGTTCAAATAAGAAAATTTAATCACTAATACCAATAGGATATAACAATGAAAAAACTCCTGATCATCGCAGCAACATTAAGTCTTGCAGCTTGCTCAAAAGTAAACTTAGAGAACTACGAAAAAGTTAAAATTGGTATGGACAAAACTGAAGTTGAAACAATTTTAGGTAGTGCTGATAACTGTGTAGAAAAAACCTTACATACAAACTGTGTTTGGGGCGATGAAGCTAAAAATATCGAAATCACTTTAGTATCAGATAAAGTAACTTTATACAGTAAGCATGGTTTAACCAAGTAATTTGATCTGTAAGTAACCTATTCAAAGATGGGTTACTATTACAAAAAAGGGGGATAGATTTTAATCTATCCCCCTTTTTTATTTATTAGAATAAATAAGCTCAATATTAACGATTTTACTACGGTTTAATGTAATTTTATAACGCTGATATAATTTTTTATCGTCTTCTGTTAATACTAAAACCATATTTAGTTGGTAACGCCTTTCAACGGCTTGCTTAGATATTTTGTTACTATCTAGATGGTATAACTTACCCTCACCACGTTTTAAATAACGAGCAAACGGCGCAAGGCTAAATTGTAGATTATGTTGTAGAGTATCGTAACCAGGTAAAAACTCTTTTGCTGTTACGCGAGTCTCACTGGCAAAATGAAGCCATTGCGCTGCTTGCTTATTTTGATGGCGTCTTTTTGAAAAAATAGATTTAACTTCTTTCGGTATTTTTTTAAACCGCGTGTATTCAAGCCAAATGAATTGGCTCGCTATTTTATCTTTCGTAATACTATTTTTGAACGTAAACCGCCATTTAGGTCGCCCTTGCACAATTGCGCGCCAGATAACTCGCGTTATATCCTCTTTAAATATTTCACGTAATCCGTAAATAACCCCTAAAATTAAAATAAGGGTGGCTGTAACCTCGGTAAAACTTGAGCGGGCATTTAATATTACCAACATCACAAAAGCCATTATAACGGCTGTTACAGTGCCTTTAACTAAACGCTTAAGGTAGCTATTCAAAAAGCGAGTTTGTCTCTGTAGTATAACCCCATGCTCAATTAAACGTTGTAACAAGCGCATTTTATTTGTTATTCGATTAGCGTCTTGTATGGTGGTTTCTGAATTGTAATTTTTGTCGCCACGATAGGTATTTTCATTTTTGCAAAACTGCAGTAAATCGTTACGTTCTTTTGCAAAGTCACTACTGCGCGGACCTTCATCTAAAAGCTTTAAAAATGACTGCTCAACATGCCAACTTAAATAGTTGTCAGCATTAGTAAAAAATGGGAGTAATTTTTCATCATCAGGTGTATAGCGGCGTAATTTTTTTAGTAACCCTTCACTTTGTTCATATACTTCATTTGCACGCTTAAAAAAGTCTTCAGCCTCATCAATTTTTAACGCATCTTTTATATCTGCATCGAGTGCTAAACGTACTTGATAGCAAAATAAATTCAGGTTCTGTCTGTAATCTTGTTGCTCGCCTTTGTTTTTACTAACAAAACGACTTCGCACTAAAGGCAAATGTATGTTGTTGGCGTTATAGGCTAAATGCGATTTGAAGTGGTTATTGAAATAAGATTCTTCAGTGAGCGTTTGCGGATTAATTCCCATTTCGTTCGGAATCGAAAAATACAGGTCAATACGCTGCTCAGAGCGAGGATTTAGCTCTGGTTCAATGACAAAAGATAAGTTTTCGTCTTGTTTTAACAATCAGTTCTCCTTCTAATATTCTTCTTAAGTGTACTTGCCTCCTACGTTTTGTTCAATAAAAAAGGCCCAGTAAATACTGAGCCTTAATAAGATTAATGTACTAATTAAAACTTATAGTTAACACTTGCAAATACACGTGAACCAATTACATCATAAACTTCTGGAACAGTACCCATATCGTTACCGCCTAAGACTTCTTCAGGCTCTTTATCAAATATGTTGTTCATACCACCAGTTAATCTTAATGCATCATTCAAGTTATAGCTCATTGAAATATCATGATAAATAACGTTGTCAGTGCTAAAGTTTTCACCGTAGTAATCACCATCCATACCACGAAGGAATCGTGCATTATAAAGAACATTTAATGAATCAGTGATATCGTAATTAACTGAAAGATTTGACTTTATTTTTGAGTAACCACCGATGTTTCCATCAATAGTACCTGTGTAATTAATGTCATCTTCTTCAAATTTAATTAAATACGTTGTATCAAGGTTTATACGGTAGTTATCAGCAGTGTAGCTAATATTCCAATCAACACCTGATGTTTTTTGAGAACCTACGTTAGTAAGTGCTGAGCTCAAGTTAGATAAATCACCTGCCTGCGTGATATTAACTGATGAACATGATTCTGCATCACCTGCAAAACAGTTATTCATTTCGTTTTGAACATCTAAACGCGTAATAGCATTCGTGATATCAAACTTCCAGTAATCTAAAGTACTTGATAGACCATCAGCTACTTCCCAAACCATACCGAAAGTAAATGAACGACTTTCTTCTGCTTGTAAATCGTTATCACTTGTATAGTTTACAAGTATTTGAGCATCTTGCTCATTGCCCCATGGATCAGCTAGGTAATCGTAAGAACCTGAGTTACCACCAAACAATTCAGCTACGTTAGGTGCTCTAAAGCCTGTTGCTAGTACAGAACGTACCATAAACTCATCAGTTACGTTCCACGTTGCGCCAAGCTTCCACGTTGTTTCGCCACCAAAAGTAGAGTAATTATCGTAGCGAGCTGCACCTTCTAAAGTAACGGTCTCAAATACTGGCATAGATGTTTCAAAGTAAACAGATTGTACTGAATAATCACCTTCAGTTGGATCCTGTTGTGCAGCTGTACTTTCACCCGCTTGAGTAATTAAATCCGGTGTGTAGTAACCGCTTTCAAAACGATTCTCAATACCGATAGCGTAACCAATATCACTTTCTGTCACTGCGCTGTAACCAGCTGAAAGGATAAACTGCTCGTTACCACCTTCGTTTGACTCAGTGTAAATTGAATCATTAGATGTTAATAAGCTACGATCTAAAGAATCACCGCTAAACCAAAGAGCTTGGTTTGCATAAATGCTTTCTTCAACTCGACTTGCATTAATTGAGTTTTGAACTGAATCTTTTGAGTCATTACGACCGTAAGTTGCACTTACATCCCAGCTTGCATCGTTATCTAATAAACCTTGTAATGCAACAGATACACGGTAAGTGTCAGTTTTTTGCTCATAAATACGAGGACCCGCATCAACCATTCTTCTTCTGTACTCTAAAGAGTCATCAAGAAGACCTGTGTCTGCATCGCGAAAGCTTTCAGTGTAAATTGAATCTAGGCTAGAAGTAGTTAAATCAATACTTGCTGGTTGTGGTGCAAGTTGCTGATTAGATTCACGGCGCGTGTACATCAAATCAACGTTAAAAGTAGTATCTGAATCTAACTCTTTATCATAGCTAGTAAATAAGCTGTATAACTCATTAGGAGTTTGAGCGTAGCTTGATGTTGTGAAATCGTAAGATGTCGTTCTATCTTCAAAAACGCCATTACCTTGGTAAGTTTTGCCATTAAGTGTTCCTTCAGGAATGAATGATGATTCACCTGGTGCAACAAATGTGCGGTCTGATTGAATTACTTCACCACGGTTTGAGTACTGAGCACCTATTACAAGGTTACCATCAGCAATGTTCATTCCATGTAATAAACTAACGCCGTAGTTATTGCCGTCACCTTTTGTAGTGCGACTGCCTTCAACATTAAGCTCTGAACCTTCAAAATCTTTCTTTGTAATAATGTTTACAACACCGGCAATGGCGTCAGAACCATATACTGCAGATGCACCATCTTTTAAGATTTCAATAGATTTGATCATTGCTACAGGAATGGTATTTAAATCAACAGACGAATCTGCACCAGTACCTGAAGAAACCATACGACGACCGTTTAGTAGTACTAACGTACGTTGTGAACCCATACCACGTAAGTTTACTGTTGCTGAACCGCCAGAACCATTATTACTTGAAGCGCCTAGGCTAATACCTGCCGCTGATGGCTGAGTTGAAAGAATGTCAGCAACCGATGTGAAACCACTTTTTGCGATAAAGTCATCACCAATAACCGTAATTGGGCTAGCAGATTCCATATCAGTACGATTAATACGTGAACCTGTTACCTGAATTTTTTCAATAGATTGTGCCGCTTCGTCAGCAGCGAGAACTTGCACACTTGAGAACATTGGGATTGCCGCGATTACAGCCAAACCAAGAGTTGATTTTTTCATGAATAGACCCTACTTGTTGGAAATTTACCTTTATTGGTAATGCTCACTTTTTATAAGAATTGTGAGTCAGGGGGGCAAGTTAGGCTCACTTAACTGAACGAAAACTTAACAATCGGTTGATTTGTGTCATCAACAAAAACGAAACAACCATTATAGGTACAAAGGTTACCACTTGTTTCAGTGTTAATTAATAAATACACCGTATATTCATGGTATTAAGATTAATTTGATACATATTAAAAACAGATGAAATCAAACTAGTACAGTTTGTGATTAAATGTAATTAATCGAACGTTGTACCAAATTTAGAAAAATTAACAACTTAATCACAGCGCATTATTAAAACCGTAAAACAAAATGTTAATTACTAACCATGTTTATTCATTAATACCGCTTAAATAGTCTGTTTTAACTGATTCTATGATTTTTACAGGGTGCTTTTTTGTTCAGTGAGGATTAAATATACACATTTTAAACCTTTGTAAATAAGCTCTATTAGACCTGCCGGACTGTGTTTATCTTTCAAGGTTAAATTTACGGGTGTGTTTTAATTTTTAGGCAGGCGAAGCCTATGCGTCATCACCTTTTATAAAGTTATTCCTTATAAATAGGAAATGACGGCGCAAAAAAGGTTAAACAAGCGTTGCCCGTAACCTCTAGGTGCAATTAACTATTTGGTGCTTAAATATAAAGTGAGGGACAAGCGTGAGCAGAATACATGCGCTTTGCTAGATTTTTCATGGGCGTAGCCAGTAGGGTAAGCATAAGAAGTTACCAAGCCTACCAGGATACAAATATCACGCTGCACCTTCCTTCTAAATTGAGAGTCAACACGCCCAAATATAAAAAGTAGTTTAAAGCAGTTAATATGACACGTAAGCGTTATCGCGGTATAAAATCATCTGTGTACTTTATCGCTAACTTTAGGCAAATGCTTTAATTTGAATGGAACGTTTTTATTAGCAGCTTTTATAAGCCATTTTTATCAAAAAATGACACCGCTTAAAATAACAACCTAAAAATACAGTGATCGAACCCAAAAGCCTGCCGTACAAATTTATGATATTAAAACTAGCAAAGGCGGATGAGCTTTATTAAGTTGGGTTTTTAATACGTTACGTAAAAATAATAGCTATGTACTTGCTCAAATTTGCTTACTTCGTCAATTACTGTGAGCTCTAAATTCCAAAGCATATTATTTTCGGAGCAAATCCCAACCATAGTGTCGCTTTGCCAAATATTACCCTGCTTTTTAAACTGCTGGGGAATGTAACCCATGTACATAGTGATACCTTTTAATTTAGCATCAGAAATATGTAATCCTTTTGGTAAATCGCTAAAGATTGTAAACGGCATTTCGGGTGAAAGCGTTTGATTACTTAACCATACTTTAACACCGCTTGAAAAAGTGCATGGTAAATTAGGCTTACATTGTGTATTTTTAAGCAGTTGAGTGTCGTCATTTTTGTAAAAATCACATGCTGTTAATATAAAAATCAGCATCACAAATAAACTTAACCTATATATAAACATAACAATTGCGCCATAAATAAAAGCAAATACTAATAATCGAGACTATAAATAACAAGTGCAAGTGTTACGATTAGAGCAAATTAGGCACAAACTGTATCAAAAAATAAACAACAAGCTCACAAAGTTTGATTGATGTCATAATATTATGTAATTGACCTATCTTTTTTAGGCCAAAAAATTTATCATTTCACCCGCAAAAATTAAGGGTTTCTCGAGTTTGTTTTCTGAAGCATTCATGCTTTGAACATTTTAGGCAACAAACTTGTGAAGTAATAGTAGGCCCCACTTTTTAAAGTGGGTAATTCATTTCTAAACGCATTTATTGCAGCGGAAGCCAGAAAATGAGCCAAACAGTAGCATCACAAACTGAGTATAACTATAAAGTTGTACGCCAATTCGCTATTATGACAGTGATTTGGGGCATCGTTGGCATGAGTATTGGGGTTCTGATTGCTGCCCAATTAGCTTGGCCAGCACTTAACTTTGATACACCATGGTTAACTTACTCTCGACTACGTCCGTTACACACGAACGCAGTAATTTTCGCATTTGGTACCAGTGCACTTTTTGCGACGTCTTATTACGTCGTACAACGTACTTGTCAAACGCGTCTTTTCTCAGACAAACTCGCCGCCTTTTCATTTTGGGGCTGGCAGCTAGTTATCGTATTAGCAGTAATAACGCTACCTTTAGGTATTACTAGCTCAAAAGAATATGCAGAACTTGAATGGCCAATCGATATTTTAATCGCTGTGGTTTGGATTGTTTACGCCGTTGTATTTTTTGGTACTTTAATTAAGCGTAAAGTGTCGCACATTTATGTTGCTAACTGGTTCTACGCTGGCTTTATTATTACTGTTGCAGTGCTTCATATTGTAAACAGCATGGCAGTGCCTGTGTCGTTAACTAAATCATACTCAATCTATGCAGGTGCGGTAGATGCGATGGTTCAGTGGTGGTACGGTCATAACGCTGTAGGTTTCCTACTTACTGCTGGTTTCTTGGGTATGATGTATTACTTTGTACCAAAACAAGCAGGTCGTCCAGTGTACTCATACCGTTTATCGGTAGTTCACTTTTGGGCGCTAATTTCATTATATATCTGGGCAGGTCCTCATCACCTTCACTACACAGCGCTTCCTGATTGGACGCAAAGTTTAGGTATGGTTATGTCTATTATCCTATTCGTACCGTCTTGGGGTGGTATGATCAACGGTATTATGACGCTATCTGGTGCGTGGCATAAACTACGTACAGACCCAGTATTACGTTTCTTAGTTGTTTCATTGTCTTTCTACGGTATGTCTACGTTTGAAGGTCCTATGATGGCAATTAAATCTGTAAATGCGTTATCTCACTACACAGATTGGACAATCGGTCACGTACACTCAGGTGCACTAGGCTGGGTTGCTATGATTTCAATTGGTGCTATTTACCACTTAATTCCTGCGTTATTCGCGCAAGGTCGCATGTATAGCGTTAAATTGGTTAATACCCACTTCTGGTTACACACTGTAGGTGTAGTTTTATACATCGTTGCAATGTGGATTTCAGGTGTAATGCAAGGTCTAATGTGGCGCGCAGTAAATGCTGACGGTACATTGATGTACAGCTTTGTGCAGTCTTTAGAAGCGTCGCATCCTTTCTATATCATGCGCTTTGTAGGCGGTGTATTCATCGTAACAGGTATGTTAGTTATGGCTTATAACGTTTACCGCACTATTTCAGCTGAGAAAGAATCTCTGAAACTAGACGCGCAAGCACAATTAGCATAACGGAGTGAGATGATGAGCAAGAAAAATTCACAAAACAAACATGAAATAGTAGAAAAGAACGTTGGCCTTATGGCTATTCTGACTGTTTTTGCTATTAGCTTCGGCGCGTTAGTTGAGATCACTCCGCTAATGTTTCAAGACGATACAACTAAACCAGTAGAGGGTTTACGCCCTCTTAACGCTTTAGAAATGGAAGGCCGTGATCTTTACGTGCGTGAAGGTTGTTCTAACTGTCACTCACAAATGATTCGTCCTTTTCGTGATGAAGTTGAGCGTTATGGTCACTACTCTGTAGCAGGCGAATCAGTATGGGATCATCCTTTTTTATGGGGTTCTAAACGTACTGGTCCTGACTTGGCTCGTGTTGGTAAGCGCTACTCGGACGATTGGCATTATGCTCACTTAGTTGATCCACGTGCTGTGGTTCCTGAGTCAAACATGCCAGGCTTTCCTTGGTTAGCAGAGAATACGGTTGATACAAGCCTTACTCTGAAAAAACTACAACTTTTCCGTGATACTTTTGCTATTAACCCAGAAAACCCAAAACATCCGGGTTTAGGTTATGGCGATGATGCAGAGCTTCAAGCAGATGTTGATAAAGTTAATGCTATGAATGATGGCAAAGGCGCAACAGAAATCCAAGCTCTCATCGCGTATTTACAGCAACTTGGTACCCACTTGAAGTAAAAAATTATGGATTACGGAACATACAGAGGCATTTTAACTCTGGTAATTTTAGTATTGTTTATTGTGATTGTTGCATGGGCATATAGCAAGCGAAGCAAAACTCGTTTTGACAGCGCTGCTAATGCCATTTTTGAAGATGAAAAAAAACATGACAACACGCTCTCTAACGAGGAAAAGGAGTCTGAAAAATGACTAGCTTTTGGAGTATTTGGGTTATTGTATTAACCCTTGCATGCTTATGCATCATCTTTGGCCTATTAGTTTGGAACTTAAAAAACTACGCAGGCGTAAAAGAAGGTGAAAGCTGTGGACATGAATTTGACGGCATTGAAGAGCTAAATAATCCACTACCAAAATGGTGGACTTACATGTTTTTCGCGACTTTTGTTTGGGCTGTATATTATCTAGCAGCTTACCCAGGTTTAGGTAACTGGGAAGGTTTAGGTAAATGGACTAGTTCTAATCAAGGTATTACGTCTTTAGCTGAATCTAAAAAAGCAGTTGCAGAGGCAAAAGCTGATGGTCGCTTTGTAAAACTTGATAAAGAGTACGAAGTTGCAGAAGAACGCTTTGGTCCTATTTTTAATAAACTTGCACAAGTACCCGTTTTAGATTTAGTTAACTCTAAATTTGAAGGTGATGCAGCGCAGCAAGTAGCGCTTGATAGTGGTAATAAACATGAGCAAACAGATGGTCAAGTAGCCATTGAAATTGGTCAGCGTTTATTTTCACAAAACTGTGCGCAATGTCATGGCTCTGATGCACGTGGTGGTACCGGCTTCCCTAACCTAACTGATAAAGATTGGTTATATGGCGGAACACCTGACAAAATTAAAGAAACACTTCTTTATGGTCGTATTGCAGCAATGCCAGCTTGGGGGCCTGCTCTTGGCGAACAAGGCGTTAAAGAAATGACAGCACATGTGCTGAGCCTTTCTGGTCGTACTGTTAACCAAAAAGATGCAGCCGCAGGTGCAGCTAAATTTGCAATGTGTGCCGCATGTCACGGTGCTGACGGTAAAGGGTCGGTTGCACATAACCTACCGTTTGGCGCGCCTAACCTGACTGATAACATTTGGTTATACGGTGGTTCTCAACGCGTTGTTGAAGAAACACTAAACCACGGTCGTGCTGGTGTAATGCCTGCATGGAAAGACATTTTAGGTGAAGATAAAATTCACCTGTTAACGGCTTACGTGTACAGCTTATCGCAAGATAAATGAGCAAGTAGTTAACAAAGTGTTTATAAATTAATTTATTTAATTCAATAGATTAATCCAGATCAAAAAAGCCTCCACTGTGAGGCTTTTTTTTAGTCTTTTACGTATAATTCCTATAAAATGAGCCTTCCTAAACTAATTTTAGAGACACTATGCAACCTACTCCGTGGTATAAAAATTTTTGGCCTTGGTTTTTAATCTTTTTTCCGTTAGTTGCCATTATTGGCTGTATTAGCTTATTTATTACGGCTATAGGTAACGGTCCAGATATGGTTGTTGACGACTATTACAAAAAAGGTAAAGCGATAAACTTAGAACTTACTAAGTTCGAAAAAGCAAAAGCACTTTATTTACATGGCGACTTAAATGTCACTAACGAACGTGTAAGCTTTAAATTTACCAAAGGCGACACCAGTAATATACATGCATTAAAACTATCTTTTTATCATCGTACAATTAAAGCACATGACTTTGAAGCAACACTTACACCTAATGCCAATCAAGAATTTACCGCATTACTTGATAAGTATACGCAAGGTGCCTACTCAGTATTTATTGAGCCAGTAGACGGCAGCTGGAAACTAAAAGAAAACATTATTCTACCAACGGAAGAAACCGTTTTAGTTAATCCTAACTATAAGTAGTCATAACTATGTCTAACTCATGTTTTCATTGCCTTGAGAGTGTGCCAAACGGATTTAGTGCAAGCGTTATAATTGACGATAAAGCTCAGCCAATGTGTTGCATTGGCTGCCAAGCTGTTGCGCAAAATATTGTTGACCAAGGTATGACCGATTATTATAAATATCGAACAGTTCGTGCCGGAAAGGTCGAACAGTTGGTACCTGAACAACTCGCATTTATAAAAAGTTATGACAACGAAGACATTCAAGACGAATTTATAGCTACTAACGATAATATCTCAGAGGTATTATTAAGCGTTGAAGGTATAACCTGCGCCGCTTGTGCATGGCTTATCGAAAAGCAACTCTTAAACTTAAACACAGTAAAACGTGTTGATGTAAACACATCGACCAACCGCGCGATGATTCAATGGGACAAAACCAGCACCCCATTGAGTGAAATTATTACCGCACTTGCCAAAATTGGTTATAAAGCCTACCCATTTCAATCAGATATTGAAGCACAACAAAAACAGCAAACTGCAAAAGCCTATATTCGCCGTTTAGGTGTTGCAGGTTTAATGACCATGCAAGTAATGATGTTTGCATTTGCCATGTACTTTGGCATGTTTTCAGGCATGGATAGCAATTTTGAACAGTATTTTAGATGGATAAGTTTAATACTTGCATCTCCGGTTGTTTTATACAGCGCACTGCCCTTTTTAACCAATGCAATAAATGGCTTAAAAGCAAAGCAACTCAATATGGACTTACCCGTATCGCTCGCTATTTTTGGCGCATTTGGTGCCAGTTGTTACGCCACATTTATGCAAGTGGGCGAGGTCTATTTTGAATCTGTGTGTATGTTTACTTTTTTGCTGTTACTGGGCAAATACCTTGAATTTAGAGCGCGTTTAAAAGCCAGTGAATTTACTGCAAACTTACAAAAACTATTGCCATTAACAGCGCGTACCATTAACGAAAGTGGCAAAGAGCTTATAATTGCGGCTAAAAAACTAAAACTTAATGACGTAGTACTTATTAAAGCGGGTGAAACAATTCCTGCCGATGGCGAACTTATTAAAGGTAAAACCACTGTTGATGAGTCGATGATGACAGGCGAACATCAGCCAGTAACTAAATTTATTGGTCATAATGTTTATGCTGGTTGCGTTAACCACGACGGCGTTATTGAAATAAAAATTAATAAAATTGGTCAAAATACGCTTTTAAATCAAATTATACGCTTGCAACATAATGCATTAACTAAACGCCCTAAACTGGTTGAAATTACAGATAAAGTTGCGCAATGGTTTATAGCGTGTCTGCTTATATTTGCTTCACTTACAGCTATAGGCTGGTACCAAATTGATCCTGAACACGCATTTTGGATTACCATTTCGGTTTTAGTTGCTACCTGCCCGTGTGCGCTGAGCTTAGCTATACCTACCGCACTTACATGTGCGGTGGCAACGCTTACTCGCAAAGGTGTATTGATAAAACAAGCGCATGTGCTCGAAACACTCTCACAAATTACTTTATTTGCATTTGATAAAACGGGCACGCTTACGCAAGGTAAATTTAGCCTTGATGAAGTAGATATAATCGATAAACAGTATACAAAAGCGCAAGTGCTAGAAATGGCAGCCATGCTAGAGCGTTATTCTGAGCACCCTATCGCCAGTGCATTTGATGAGTTTACGCCAGCTCACCGCAGTCTTAATAACGTTGAAGTACATCCAGGACTGGGAATTAGCGCACAAGATGCAATTAATCATTACGCAATTGGTAAAAGTGGTTGGTTTGATAGCAAAAAATCGAATGCACAAGCAAGCTTGTATATAAATAAACAAGTTGTTGCACGTTTTTACTTTGTTGATAAAGTGAAAAGCGATGCTAAAAAGCTTATAGACTCACTTCAATCGCAAAACTTAACGTGTCACATGTTAACCGGTGACGCGTCAGATGCTGGGCAAAAAGTAGCTAAGCAACTTAAACTTGAAAGTGTGCAATTTGGATGTTCTCCACAAGATAAACAAACCGCCGTTGAGCAATGGTCTTCACAAAACGAAGTGGTTGCAATGGTTGGTGATGGTGTAAACGACAGCCCGGTATTTGCCAGTGCGCATTTATCTATTGCTATGGAAACCGGTGCAGACATATCAAAAAATAGCGCCGATGTAGTGCTTCTTAATAGCGATTTAGTCTCCATTGGTCACTTACTTAATGTAGCAAAACAAACCAGACGTATTATTAAGCAAAACCTTGCGCTGTCTTTATTGTATAATGCTTCCATATTACCATTGGCAGCGTTGGGCTTAGTTGCTCCTTGGATGGCTGTTATTGGCATGTCTGCCAGCTCAATTATTGTGATTAGTAATTCACTAAGGCTATTAAAGTTATGAGCATAATTTACATTTTGATCCCTATCGCCATTTTATTCGTCATTATTGCTATTGGTGTTTTCTTTTGGGCAGTGAAAAGCGAGCAGTTTTCAGATTTAAACAAGCAAGGTCATAGTATTTTGTTTGAAGACGACAAAGAGCAACATAACAAAAGTAATGATTGACCCTCTTTATACCAGCGCATTTTTAATGGGACTAATCGGTAGCGGTCATTGCATTGCTATGTGTGGTGGTATTGCCAGCTCATTACAACTAGCAAGTGACAAACGTAAAACATTTACCTATTCATTTGCTTATAATGTTGGACGTGCACTGAGCTATATGGCTGCAGGCGCACTTGTTGCTGGTATTAGCAGCCAATTTGCTAGGCAAAATACCTCTTTTTCTTTAATGCTTTCATTCATTGCAGCTATTTTTATGCTCCTCGTTGGCGTTTATATAATGCGCTTAGGGCCTACCTTACAATGGTTAGAAAAAGCTGGTAAAACTTTAGTCTGGCAACACATTGTTAAGCTTAATAAATATTTAATGCCTATAAATTCTCCTTTTAAAGCCCTAGCTTATGGTGCTTTGTGGGGATGGCTGCCTTGTGGACTTGTATATTCTGCGCTTACATGGGCGATGACTAGTCCAAGCGCTTTAGATGGCGCTTTAGTCATGCTTTGCTTTGCACTGGGTACTTTTCCCGCGATGATCACGTTAGGCGTTACCGCACAAAAACTAAATAGTATTATTAACCATCCATGGACCCGAATTGTATTAGGCAGTGTTATAATTTGGTATGGTATCTACTTATTGATTATTGCAACTGACAAGCTGGTACATTAACCTATTCGCAGTATTAACCTTTCAAGGTTATTTTGCAGTCGTGTATAAAAATTTAAACGGATTAAATTATGGATTTTTCTCAAAGTCGCGCTAAAGGTAATTGTGCTATTAGCTGTAATAACTGCAGTATTAGCCAATTGTGTTTGCCATTTTCACTTAATGGCCAAGAAATGGACAAGCTTGACCAAATTATTGAGCGAAAAAAACCACTCCATAAAGGCGACTACCTATTTGAATCAGGCGCACCTTTACAAGCTATTTATGCGGTACGTTCAGGCTCATTTAAATCGTACACGCTATCTGAGCAAGGTGATGAGCAGATTACAGGCTTTCATTTAGCGGGCGACTTAGTTGGCTTTGACGCGATAAGTAAAATGGCGCACCAGAGTTTTTCACAAGCACTCGAAACCTCAATGGTATGTGAAATCCCATTTGATACCCTTGACGAACTTGCTGGTAAGTTACCAAAGCTTCGCCAACAAATAATGCGTTTAATGAGTAGCGAGATTACTTACGATCAAGAAATGCTGTTATTACTTAATAAAAAATCAGCAGAAGAACGCTTAGCTAGTTTTATTTATAACTTATCGGAGCGTTTTGGTGAGCGTGGTTTTTCGCGTAAAGAATTTAGATTTACAATGACTCGTGGCGAAATTGGTAATTACTTAGGTCTAACTGTAGAAACGATTAGCCGTTTATTAAGTCGTTTTCAAAAAGCTGACTTAATAAAAGTAGAAGGTAAGTTTATTACTATTTTAGATAATGATGCTCTGGCTAAAACCGCAGCAATAGTTAAACCTCGTCAAATTAAATAGTTTGATTTAGAACAACAATTTATATGCTACCCCTTTAACTGTTTTGTATTTAAGTTACACTAAAAGTACACCCGTTAAGTAAATGGAGTAGCATATGAACACTATTAAACGCATTATTGCGGTTATCGACCCCACCAAAGATGATCAACACGGTTTAGCACGTTCAATAGATTTAGCTAAAAAATCTGGCGCAAGTATTACCGCCTTTATGACGGTTTACGACTTCTCTTACGAAATGACGACTATGTTATCTGGCGATGAACGCGAAGCAATGCGCGATGCCGTTCTAAAAGATCGTGAACTATGGCTAAAAGATTTAATCTCTCCTTTTAAAGACATTAATATTGAAACCCAAGTGGTTTGGCATAATCGTCCTTACGAAGCCATAATTGATACTGTAATTGAGCAAAAATACGATTTAGTAATTAAAAGCACACACCAACATGGTGCACTTAAATCAGTTATTTTTACCCCAACAGACTGGCATTTAGTGCGTAAGTGCCCCGCTCCAGTATTATTTGTGAAAGAAATGGCGTGGCCAGCACATGGTAATATTTTAGCTGCAGTAAATGCAGTAAGTGAAAATGAAGAGCATATAGCACTCAATAAACGTATTATCAAAGATGCACAATTTTTATGTGAACTTGCCAACGCAAAACTTAATTTAGTTAATGCCTATCCTGCAACTCCTATTAATATTGCCATCGAAATTCCTGAGTTTAACCCAGGACTTTACAACGAATCAGTTAAAAAGCATCATCATGAATCAACCAATGCACTTGCTGCAGAGTTTAATTTAAACCCAGAGCAATGTTTTATTGAAGAAGGTCTGCCAGAGGATGTAATCCCTGATGTAGCGAAGCGGTTAAATAGCGAATTAGTTGTTATTGGTACCGTAGGTCGCACGGGCTTAAGTGCTGCTCTTGTAGGTAATACAGCAGAGCATGTAATTGATAGCCTAGACTGTGATGTACTGGCACTCAAACCCGATGGTTACGTGAGCCCTATGGCAAAGGATTAATTTTAAGCTTTATGTGCAAGTTATAAGCGAGTTATTTTTACGTGTTAATAAGGCATGTTTAAATCAATTTTAATTACATCCTAAACTCGCATATTCAGGTGGTTTGGGTATAATACGCCCCTTTATTTTTAGCAAATAACTTTGCTGTATTGTTTTACTAGGGGGCGTAATTGTCACACTCAGATCAAGCTAAAGCTCAATTTAACTTAAATAAGCTGCAAAAGCGTTTACGTCGCCAAACTGGTCAAGCCGTTATGGACTTCAATATGATTGAAGAAGGTGACCGCATAATGGTATGCCTTTCGGGCGGCAAAGATAGCTACACCATGCTCGAAATGCTTCAGCACTTAAAGCGTGTTGCTCCTATCAATTTTGATCTATTTATTGTAAATCTTGATCAAAAACAGCCTGGCTTTCCTGAGCATGTTTTACCCCAGTATCTTGATAAATTGAAAGTTGAATACAAAATTGTAGAAGAAGATACCTACAGCATTGTTACTGATATTATTCCTGAAGGTAAAACAACCTGCTCACTTTGCTCACGCTTACGCCGTGGTATTTTATACCGCACAGCAAAAGAATTAGGTGCGACTAAAATAGCCCTTGGTCATCATCGCGATGACATGATTGAAACATTGTTTTTAAATATGTTTTACGGCGGAAAACTAAAAAGTATGCCCGCTAAATTGATGAGCGATAACGGTGAGCACATGGTTATTCGTCCACTTGCATACTGTAAAGAAAGCGATATAAGCCAATATGCATTTGCACAAGGTTACCCTATTATTCCGTGTAACCTGTGTGGCTCACAAGAAAACCTACAACGTAAACATACAAAAGTAATGTTAGCTAAATGGGATGCAGAGCATCCTGGGCGTATCGAAAGTATTTTTACAGCAATCCAAAACGTAGTACCTTCACATTTGGCTGACGCTGATTTATTTGATTTTAAGAATTTACAAACCGGTGAAGTAATTGATGGTGGCGATATAGCCCTTGATAAACCAGATATTCCTAAAGTACCTGTTAATAGTGAACCTGATGAACAAGATACTCCAAGCGTAGTAACTATAAATCTAAGCTAACTATAATTAAGGGTTTGTATTTATATACAAACCCTCAAAATATACCAATTCAGTATTAAATTTTATTTTTAACTCTCAGCTAAACCTTGTAAAAACTCCAGACTTAACTTTTCTTGTGCATTAGCCTGATATGGTAACTGTTGCAAGCTATCGTATGCAAAATCATCAATATCAAACTCACTAACTTCACTATTACCAAAGCTATTTAGCTCACCTGGACTTGGTGACATTCTTTCAATAACAAAATCACTCAAGCGCATATCTGTAATACCTTGTGGTAGTACCGACCAATGAGCTTTTAAAGAAAGTGTTTGGCTTCCCTTAGTAAGCCGCTCTTTAGCAACTAAATGAGCAAGCGGTGTATTACCACTGTATAAATTTGCTCTTACACGATACAAACCGCTTTTTATAACCGTTAAGTTAGCTGGCACAATCATGTTTTCGTTTTGTGCATATGCATTTTCAAATCCAGTTAACGTTGCACTTGGTGGCATGTATTGAATTTGCGCTACAACAGGTACTTTTTTATCTGCTATATCAGCTTCTATAAATAGTTGCAAATTGCGAGGATAATCTTCTTCTCCCTTAAAAGTAATGCTTACCTCGTCATCACTTGCAGTCGCTTTATTCGTTCGCAGCACTTTTTTAGTATCAGTATTAGAAAGCTCAACAACTACCTTACCAAGACCTTGCCCACTGACGTTTAATATTATTTCTTCTGGGTATGTAAAACGGTACTGCTTAAGACTAACAGTTAAAGCACCACCGTTTTCATCAATAGGACTCGACACAGGATAAAACAAATTTGGTTTTAATCTATCTTCATCTAAAGGGCTTAGTGGTTGAGAATAAGGAGGAAACTTAAGTGCACTCTCGTATTGCATTACTACCTGTTCAGCTGCTTGTGCTAAATCTTCATTAAATGCAATTTGCTGTTTCGACACTTGTTTTGGCTTTTTAGCTTTTGGTAAGTCAATTGGTATAACTTTAGCTGGGGTTATATCAAAATCACTTGGTATTTTTTTTACAGGCGTAATTGAAAGCTCGGTTAATTTCTCAGAACCATTTTTAGTTGTAAACCACAGCGTAAATAAAACAGCGCTAATAATTAAAGCTACCGTATAAAATTTTTTCATTTTGATATTTCATTCTTTTATAAGGCGTATAGTTTTTCACTACACGCCTTGTATGTTATGGGATCACATTATAAATAAGTGCCGATGCACTTAAGTTATTTGAATCTTTTATGTAACGATACTGTTTTTTCCAAAACCAAGTGCCTGTGGTTTCATCAAACGTTTCAAACTCTACAGTATTATTTTCTACATCTACGTTATTCATAGCGATTGTTACATTACCTTTGCGCTCAGCATTATGAATCTCATTGTGGCTGTAACTTTCACTCATCATCATAGGGTAGTGATTCGACATAAAGCTATTGACGGCATCACCCTGTGACTGTAATCGACCATCAGTATCAATACTGCTATTACAACTACCAAATGCTTTTGCTGAACTCGCCCCACAAGATGAATGTGATGCAACAACCGAATCATCATTCCCTTTTAAAAAACCACCCGTTAAACCCAAATATGCATTTCCATCGGCAACAAAGCGTAAACGTGGCGTACGTGCATCTGGGAATGGTGAAATTTTACGTGCATTGTTTACTTTTAAATCGTGTAATACACCAACAGCTTCGGTTACATCACTTCCTAGCCACCATTTGAGTGCAGCATCGACTGCAAAGTTCCATGATGCGCCAGTTAAAGCACTCACAGCTACATCGGCAAGCTCACTTCCCCCACCAGCACCGGCTAGATCAAAGGTTGCTACAATATTAAGTGGCTCTAATCCTTCGTTTTCTAACCAGTTTTCTTGGTTATCAATAATATGGCGAGCAATTAGGTCGCCCGTTGAATGTGTTACAAAAACACAGCCATCACTACACAAATTAGAGCTTGATATTTGTTTTAATTTTGGCCAAACCCAATCGGTTGCAATTTTGCCTTCTACACGTTCGTAAGCAGGCCAATCAATGCGTTCATCTGCTCGATTATTCCAATACGATTGCCAATATGCTTCGCCATCGTTAACGACATTACTATCTGATTTATTTGTTATTTGCGAGGTCTGTAAACCATGAATTAATATAATTTTGTAATCTTTACTCGCTGCAGAAAAGCTCATTAGCATAGCAAGCCCCGCACCAATTAAATGGCTTGGCTTTATTAATGTGTGTGTGCGTTTTTTGTTGTTCATACAATTCCTTAATGTCGCGTATATAAAATATCATTTTTATTTAAGGTATTCATGTTTAGCCCGCATAAACCTGTCAGTGTCAGTTCGAGCACTCACCAGTATTAGGAACAAAAAACAAAAATGCAACAATTTATTATCATTTAACTTTACTAAATATTTTACTAAATTATAAACAGTAAGTTAAAGCAACATAGTTGCGATATTCGAAATTATACCTATCTGCTTAAATATGAGTTTATTTAACGTCGTTATCGGGTGATTTAATTCGTAAAATTGTTCAAATACTTATACTAGTTGATATTACACATATATGAAAAATGATGTTAACTACCAGCCAAAACAGCGTAATTGATTTGATAAATAGCTTGATGAATGGATTAATAATTTAATACATATTTATAGAGGTGTATTTTTTGGATAAACTGATATGAATTAAATACCCAGTTAATAAATTTTACTTACTAAAAAAGGTATTACTCAATACCTTGAGCACCTTTTTAAAAGAAATTTATATAGTTAATTATTATTTAACTTCGTGAGGAGAGTAACCGAAATGAAAATATTTAGTTTTAAAAATAAAAAGATCGAGCAAGTTTGCTTGATCTTAAATTACGACAAATAATAGCTAACTTAATTAAAAGTATAAGCTTTCTATTGTTTCACCACCAATTTTAACATCACATTTGTCGCCAGATTTTGAGTTTGATGATTGAATTGCACCTGCTACGGCACCAAAAATACCAGCTTTACTACCCAGCACAGAACCAAAGTAACAGTAGCTTGAAATATTAACGCCTTGGTAATCACTCGCTAAGTTTAATTTTGGTGTATATGGAGGAAAGCGCCCTTTCAATAATGGATCTCCATTTACTGTAAGCTGCACTTCTTTTCGCTTTTCATCATACTGACCTCCAAACACATATACTTTACCTTGGTATGAAACTGTTTTATCTTGTGCTTGAATCGGTGGTGTTGAACCGCAACCAGCTAAGGCGAGTAAAGGCAGAGTACTGATTAATATTTTTTTTAGCATCACTGAAAGAATTTCCATATAAGTTAACTGAATAAAAAATATACCCTAAAGAATGTTAACTTTCAATAAATTACTCATAGTGAAGTGTATTCTTTATTTAACTAACCTTTCACTAAATCTACGGTTATTATTAAAATTAAAACACGAAATTTCATATAAATTTGTTACTTACTAGGTAACATCTTTAAGGTCGAAAACCAATTCCTGCAGCCATTCACTATGCCTTTGTATTCTACAAGTCTGCATTCATACAACTTGAATAAATTAACCGTTAGCTTTAAGTTCACTGGTAAATTGCCCAATCGCATTCACAACTTCTTGTGCGCCTTGTTGGATCTCTTGCATCACTTCACCAGATTCTTTAGATAACGCTAAACCTTGCTCTGCTTTTTCTTTACCTTTTTCTATTACAGCCACCGTATTTTGGGTTTGTGATTGGTTACGCTGTACAACTTCTACAATCTCTTCGGTCGCTTTTGAGGTACGCGATGCAAGCAATCGCACTTCATCTGCAACCACAGCAAAACCTCGACCCTGCTCGCCGGCTCTAGCGGCTTCAATTGCGGCATTTAATGCTAATAAGTTTGTTTGTTCGGCAATGCTACTAATGCTTTGTACAATACTCGATATTTGCTGCGACTGCTGATCAAGCGCTGATATTTCATTTGCAGCTTGTTCCATATTTACAGCCAGCTCGGTCATTACAGCGACTGTATCTTGTATAACGCGAGCGCCTTGCTCTGCTTTTTTATCTGTCTGTGTTGAGGTGCTATAAGCAATTTCGGCTGCTTGTGATATAGCAATCTCTTGATTTACTTGATCGGTTATAACGGTTGCAAACTTCATTACTTTATAAAGCTCATTCGCGTCATTTGAGATTGGATTATAAGACGCTTCTAACCATACAATATTGCCATGCTTATCAACACGTTTAAAGCGCTCTGCAATAAACTTACCTTCTCTCAATTTAGCCCAAAATTGTAGATACTCTTTTGAGTTAGATTCTGACGATTCACAAAACGTACGGTGATGTTTACCTAGTATTTCATTTTCTTTGTAACCCATTGCAGCCAAAAATTGATCATTTGCTTTTAAAACATGTCCTTCTAAATCAAACTCAATTACCGCCATAGAACGATATATAGCTTTAATAGTATCGCTTTGCTCGCGAGAAGCTGTAATTGTTTTTGTAAGCACGCTACCAAATACAGAAAAATAGAGCAGCTGATCTTGCTCCCCTTTTACAGGATGTACTATTAAACGTAACCATTCTGCCTTACCGTCACTTCGTGTAACTTGTAGTGCACCACCCCAATGTCCTTCTTTTTTAATAGCTTGCTGTAGGTTTTTAAATTCTAAAGATTGACGAGACGAATCTGTAATAAAATCGTCAAAAGAATTATTAGTTAGATCGTCTTCACTGTAGCCTAGGTTTTCTAAAAACTTATCATTGGCGTGCGAAATTCGGCCATCATAAAGAATGTTTAGTACTAACATCTCTCGGTAAAGCCCTTCCCACACTTGTTGTAATGGGTAAAGTTCAGCTTTTAGAGAAGCTATTTCGTTTTGTTTATTTTTAGAAAAAAACATTAATATCCCTACTAATACATTCGATATGAAATTAATTTTATTATAGAAGATATTATTTATAACGCGATAAATAATAAGGGCTTTAATTACTAGATTCAGAAAGTTTTAAAATAGCCAATACATAAACACTGGTATCTACAAATATGTGGATACATCAATAAAATAACTTCTATGTCCCAGCAGAACCTTAATTCTCAAACTTCAACCTTTCATATAAACCAGATGCTCTCGATACGCTTTTATTCATTGCTAATTGCAATACTTTTTTGTCAGCCACCAGCTCAAAGGTGTTTTTAGCACGGGTTATTCCCGTATACACTAATTGCCTGTTAATACCCATGCGCGCTTGTTTTAGCGGTGGCAGTACCATGGCTGTGTAGCTAAACTCTGAGCCTTGTGATTTATGAATCGTCATTACATATACTTTATCGTGCGCAGGGAGTCGTGCTGGCGAAAATGCTCGTTGATTACCTTGCTCGTCAATAAATATGGCTTTGAGCTGATTACTTTCATCGGGCATTAAAATACCAATATCACCGTTAAATAACTTAAGTTGATAATCGTTTTGGCTCACCATAATAGGCATACCCGTGTAGTGGTGAGTATTAGGACTTACGGTAATTAAACCTTGCTGTTGCAAAACGCGCTCTATTCGCTGATTTAAGCTATGCACGCCGTAATCGCCCTCTCGCACTGCAGCTAAAAGCTGATAACTAGCAAAAGCGGCATGTACCTGTGCAACACTTGCACCTTGGGCTATTAAGTTAAGGTACTTTGCATAATGACTTGCTGCACTTTTAACGAGCTTTTCAATCGGTTTTGCTACAAAGTCGTAATCTAAAATTACATCGTTAAAACGCCCTTCAGTACTTTCTTGCTCTACGTAATTTAAAATACCGGTGTTATTGGTGTTTACCGCAAGTGCGAGTTGACCAATACCGCTTTGTGCGTCAAATCGATAACTGTGCTGTAAAAAGGCAATGCAATCTGCAAGTTTAAATTCACTCACGCTTTGCGATACGAGTTTAGGTTTATTATTAAAACATAAACTATTTAGCTCATCACAACGTGCTTGCGAGTAGCTTGGCGTTTGCCCAAGTGTTAAACCTTGGCATAAATCGCTCATTACACTGCCGGTATCTACCGAGGCAAGTTGATCTTTATCACCTAGGAGTATTAATCGCGCGTGCGCGGGCAGTGCTTCTATTAATTTAGCCATCAGCGATAAATCGACCATACTGGCTTCATCAATAATTAGTACATCTAAATGCAGCGGATTGCTTTTGTTATGCCTAAATTTATTAGTAAACGGTTTTACACCCAATAAGCGATGAATAGTTTGAGCGCTTTGCGGGATCAGCGTTTTTATATCATCAGGGATCGTTGTGAGCTTATTTTTGGCACCTAAAATAGATTCACTTAAACGTGCAGCTGCTTTACCAGTGGGTGCCACCAGCTTAATACTAAGAGGTGCTGTTTCATAAAGTGACTGCAAAATAGCCAGCAACTTAGTCACTGTGGTAGTTTTACCTGTACCTGGGCCACCCGTGATCACACTAAAGCCTTTGGTGGCGGCAATCGCACACGCCACTTTCTGCCAATCAGTCTCAATTGTTGAATCAGCAGGAAAATAGGTATTTAAAAGTTCAGCCAATACTTCATTATTAATATTGAGCTTTCGCTCGCTCATGCTTAATAATCTATCCGCGAGTGTTTGCTCATAACCGGCAAGGCGCGCAAAATAAAGTCGCTCGTTAAATAATTGTAGTGGTTTACTCTCGCCTACGCTTTCATGGTTTTGTAAATAACTAAGCGCTGTGTGTACATTAAAATTATCACTAAACGGGCTTAGCGCACTGGGTACATTTCCATCGAGTTTATTAAAGTCACTGTTGCGCAAGTTAAAAGGATTATTCCAATCAACTTCATTTAAGGTTAGGCAGCTATGTTGGCTTTGCTGCGATAAGCACAGCAATAAAATAATATAAAACAGTTCATTGTGAGTTTGATCAATGTCATTAGCACACAGTAATTCTGCGAGTTTAACATCAACTACACGTAGTCGGTTTTGCGCTAATAAATACTCAAGTAGCGGGACTTCGATAATCGTATTATTTAACACAATGTCCTCTAATGGGGCATCTTGTGCTACATTTTTTGAAGTAAGAGGCTCTGCGGCTTCATTATTAAGTGTCTCGTCTATATCGTCAAACAAGCCAGGTTGCTCATTTAAATCGCTCATAGCATGGCTCCTTGGCTAAATAAGCCATCTAAAATAATCACTTGTTCTTCAGTTAGCTTTTTAACGTACACGCCTTGCCCCGCCGGCATTCCACGTAAAAACGTGTAATACACGCCGCCTAAATGGGTTTCTATCGAGTAATCAGCTATACGTTGTTTTAATAAACGATGCAGCGCTACCGTGTAAATTAAATACTGTAAATGATACTGATGGCTGCTCATCGCTTGCTCAAGCATATCGCCTTCGTAATCAGCTGGCGTACTGCCTAAATAATTAGACTTATAATCTAAAATATAATACTTGCCTTGGTAGCAAAATATTAAATCAACAAAGCCCTTTAACAAACCTTTTACCTGTGAAAATTCAAGCTTACTTTGCGTAAAGCCAAAATGTTTAACCAGCATTTCGTTTAGCTTTGGTGCACTTAAGCTCTCAAGTGGTAAATTAAACTCCATTTCGACTAGGCAATCATTGGGTGTAAGCACACCCAATGAAAGAAGGCTGTTTTCTAGAGAGCTTTTATCTAGGGGGCACGCAAGAACATCAAGCACCCATTTTTCAGCCACTTCTCGCCATTGCTCACCTATGTGGTATTTTTCAAGGCTGCGCTTAACTACCTCAGATAAGTTTTGCTCGGTATTAGTTGGGTGAACTATTGGGCTAATAAAATCTATTTGTTCGAATATTTCATGCAAACAGCTACCCGGCTTTGGCCCTTTAGGAAAGCTATAAGGTGATGGTAGTTCGTCCTCTTGCACTGCAAACTCGTCTTTTTCGTGATCTTCATCACTTCGCCCTGGGGCTAATTGGTCGCTATGCTTTTTAAAGCTTAACGCACTAAAGCTGGTTGCTCGCCAGTTACGCTCAATATTCGCCGTTACTCTATTAACACTTAATGTTTGCTGCGCAATTTTGCTATTACTAAAACAAAGCGTGCCCTGCTCTAATAACGTTTGTGAGGTAAATTGCTGATAGCTCATCGCGCTATTAGCGTCGCAAAACTCACTTAAATGCGTGCGCCATGTTTGGCTACTGGCAAGTTCAAGCCCTGCAAATAACACGTGTCCTAGTGCACTACTTTGCATAGCTAAGCGGCTACTTTGCCCTTGCCCTATGTTATAAACACCAAGCGCACAAAAATGCACAGCGCGAGTAAGTGCTACATACAGCAGGCGTAAATCTTCAGCTAAGCGTTCTTGTTCTGCTTTTTGCAGGGCATCTTCGTCTTTACTTAAATCGTAGATTAGCTTGCCGTTATTGTGATAAAGCGCTTCTTTTGTTTCGCGATAGCCACTGGCAAATGGCATAAATACCAGAGGGTATTCAAGCCCTTTTGAGGCATGCATAGTGACAATTTTAACTAAGTTGGCGTCACTTTCTAGGCGTACCTGTACTGTTTCACCGTCTTGTTGGCTTACCTTTTGTGCAAACCAGCGCAGCAAACGTAGCGTGCCTTCAAGCTCTATTTGTTTTTGCTGAAGTATTTCGCCCAAATGCCTAAAGTCAGTCAGCCAACGCTCAACGTTATATCCCAATCCTTGCCATTTAGCGCTAAGCTGGTTATGGCTCATTAAGCGCTCAAGCATTGCCATAGCGCCTTGCTTGTTCCAAATGTGGCTAAGCTGTGCAAAAAAGTTTAAGTACTCTTGCCATTTATTTTCATCATCGGCGAGTGCATGTATTTCGTTATAACTTAAACAAAATAGTGGACCAGCTAAAACACCGCGCAGCAATGACTCATCATATTGTCCATGCAGCGCTGTTAAAAAGTTAAGTAGGTGATGGCTAAGCTCTTGGCTAAAAACGCTTTCTCGCGATAAATACACGCTGGCTATTTTGGCTTCGCTAAGCGCTTTTTTCATTATTTGCGCTTCAACACGGTCGCGCACTAATATACAAATATCGGCAGCGCTTACAGGGTTACTGCCAATACACGCGTCCCCCTGTTTTGCTTTTTCAAGCAGGGTCACTATTTTATTAGCAAAGTGAGTGGCTAAATGCGCTTGCCCTACACCTTTGTTAGTTGGTTTGTTCTTTTCATCGGCGGCTTCATCCACAAATACATTAAATTCGAATGCGGTAGCGGGTTTGCCATCAATTAAAAAAGAGTCATCCGCTTTTTTACCTTTAGCAGCTACTGCGTTAAACGGTATAGCGTCGTTATAAATAAAGCTGTTAGCGTGTTTGCCAAATAAACTATTAACGCTATTTACTATATCGGTGCTTGAGCGAAAGTTAGTACCCAGCGTAAATTGCTGATCAATCTGTACAGCTTCTTTTGCGCCAATATACGTAAAAATATCCGCGCCCCTAAAGCCATAAATAGCCTGTTTAGGGTCGCCTATCATGGCAAGCGTGGTATTTTTTTGCCCATAAATTTCACTAAAAATACCGTACTGAATCGGATCGGTATCTTGGAATTCATCAATCATGGCAACCGGAAACAACTGCGCAATTTTTTGCGCCAGTACGTCGCCTTGCTCGTTATTAAGCGCACTGTGTAAATTGGTCAGTAAGTCATCTGGGGTGATCACGCTTTGCTCTTGCTTGCGCTTA
This sequence comes from Pseudoalteromonas sp. SWXJZ94C, assembly GCF_015864385.1. NCBI lineage: Bacteria > Pseudomonadati > Pseudomonadota > Gammaproteobacteria > Alteromonadales > Pseudoalteromonadaceae > Pseudoalteromonas > Pseudoalteromonas sp. SWXJZ94C. Next base: position 13,640 of record NZ_JADYXF010000041.1, on the reverse strand, counting down.
ACTATTGCGGCTTTTACCCAGCGTGCTGCATGTTGTACAACCGCTATTTTAAGCCCTTGGTTTATGGTGTTGTTAAGGGCGGCAAGCTCGTCAAACTGACTCAGTAATGGATGCACAAATAATGGCTGATTTTTTTTATAGTTGCCTGCATCGCTTAAGTTTTCTGTACTCCATACTTCAAACGAATACTTGCTAGTGCCAAATTCAAAAAACAAATCGCCGCCTAAACAAAATGTCTCAAGCGCACCAAGGCTGCCTTTTCGTGCTGGCGTTTTAGACCCGCTTAAACCCGAGCCTTTTATAGCACCTATAAATTCTTGCTCTAACACCGCTTTTTTAAATGCAGGTACACGGGTTATGTATTCGTCGCGGGCTTTCCACACATCGTCTAAATTTATTTGTGGTGTAATGTGCGCATTAGCTTTGTTTAAAATGCTCGCCACTTGAGCAAATAAAGCCTCTGGTGCGGCAAATACATCTAAAATAGTATCGGTGCGTTCTTTGTTAAGTGGGTATACAAATGCACGCCAAAAATCTTTAATGGTTTCGAGCAGTATGTCGCGCTCATCTAAAATAAATTCGAGATTAAACGCCACACCCGACTCAAACGCATGTTGTTTTAGCATCCGCTGACAAAAGCCATGGATGGTAAAAATAGCGGCTTCGTCCATTGATTTAGCAGCTGCATCGAGTAAATCAAAGGCGCGGTGTTTATCGTCAATTTTGGCAATTACGCCTTCAATGAGTTCGTCATTTGGGTCTTGCCCAAGCAATGCGTCGCGCGCAGCAATAATTCGGCTGCGTACGCGGTCTTTAATTTCTTGGGTGGCGGCGTCGGTAAAGGTTACTACCAAAATTTGCTCAACACTGAGCGGCGTATTTAACTCACCTTCTATTTGCATACCTAGTAAGTAACGTAAATACAGCCCCGTAATTGTATAAGTTTTACCAGTACCCGCACTGGCTTCTATTAAACTTTGACCAATGAGCGGCATAGTAAGAGGATTAAGCGCTTGCATGGTCACTCTCCTTTGCGTGTTCAAATAAAGGCGTGAGCAATTTATCACTCCATTTTATAAATTCTTCTTGGCAGTCGTTTAGCGATTGCACCGTTAAGCGAATATACGGATTTTCGCCCTCGCCTCGCCCTATGTATTGCGGGCTAAATTTGCTCATTGCTTTTGTTATATCGCCGCCGCTTTTAACGTATTCATAACCACTTACCGGAAAAAATGGCACTGGCTCTGCGCGCAGCGCTTTGTATAACTCAAACCAATCAGCTAATAGTGCATCGGCATCAGCTTTATTAATTGGCGCAAAGGTAATTTGCTTATCAAGCCCAAGTAACAATGTTTCTACTTGTTGATCCATACTTTGCGCTGCGAGGTGATAAATAAAGCCTTTAATTAAATCTTTCGCTTTAATACTCGCGCTGCGATAAAACACTTGTTTTTGCAAATACACATGATTGAGCCAGCCCTCTATTTTAGTGCCTTCGATGGTAAGCAAAACTTCTATTGGCTCACTTTTTCCGCCTTTAATGTGCTCTTTTACTTGCCCTGCAAGCGCATCAACTCGGTGCTCCATACTTTCAAATATGAGGCTGCCTACATTAGCTTGAGGTAACTCTCCCCGCTGCAGTATTTGTTCGGTACTTAGTGGTTGCTCGTTTATATTGGCTTTAAGTATTTCATCAAGATAAAAATAACGGCGCAGCGCATCTAGGCTAAATGGCTCTTCGTCTTTTGCTACTTCGTTAAATTGTGGCAGGCGTAAACCTAGTGTTTGTTGATAAAAGCTCTCTTGTGCGCTGCACACACTTCTAATAAACACATCTAGATCTAACTGCTCTGGCACAATCACATCAAGCGCAATAACCGGTTGTGGTTTAATTGACTCACTTGGCAGCCAAATTGGGTTGTAACTGTGGTTACTCAGCACAGTATTAGCTTGCTCATCGGCTAAATAATAATGGCTATTAAAGGGCTGTAAATGCTGCTGATTAATTAGACATGCTGGCAGTGTTTTTTCGCTTTTATTGCTTAATACAAAACTACGCCCTATGTATTCTAACAACTCACTTACAAGGGTTGATGGCATGCGCGGTTGGTTATCAAAACACGAGCGACCAATGTAACTCATGTATAAGTTGTCGCGGGCACTTAATAGCGCTTCTAAAAATAAGTAGCGGTCATCTAATTTACGTGATCGGTCACCTTTTTGCTTTTTAGAATAGGGCACCAAGTCAAAACCAATGGGTTGTACGTTACGTGGGTAATCGGCATCGTTTAAGCCCAGCATACATACCACTTTAAATGGCACGGCGCGCATGGGCATAAGCGTACAAAAGTTTACTTGCCCGACCAAAAACCGCTGCCCTACGCCTTTTTCTTGAATGCCTTGTTTAATTAAGTAACTAACAATACGCTGCGAAACCGCTTTACTGTAATCGCCGTTGTCGTGGTGTTTTTGTAATTCTTCGAGCACGTTTTGAAGTACTAATAAATCCCAGCTGTCATCGCTTTCACTTTCGTATATAGCGTTTAGTAGCTCGCTTAAAATATGCGCTTTATTAGTGAGCGTATCGTCGGGCGTTAGCTGCTCTTTAAAGCTTTGCAGTACATCAATAAAGTGCACGAGCTTATTGAGTGTATCGAGCGCCATGCCTTCTACTTCGTCAGCGCTGTAAATACCGTTAAACGGGCATTGTTCGTCGCGCATAGCAATACCAAGCAGTAAACGGTTAAGCCCATGTTGCCAGGTATTTAAATCGATAGCGGGTAAATCAAAGCTGCTTTTATGCGCTGCGTTTATACCCCATTTAACCCCAACACGTTCAAGCCAGTATTGAATTTGCTCGTATTCGTGCGCTTCAAGCCCAAATTTTTCGGCTATTTGCGTCACTTGTAATAAATCGAGAATATCCGACACACCAAAGCGCGAAAACGGTAAGTTAGCTAAACTCGCAAATGAGCTAAGGACAGGCTTTTCTTGCTCTATGGCTAAATCGGCCAATGCGTAAGGAATAAAGCGGCTGCCTTGTGCTCCACCAAATACGGCTTCAATGTAAGGGCTGTAAGTGCCTACATCGGGCATCATGACAATTATGTCTTTGGGGGTAAGCGCTGGGTTTTGATTAAATAAGTTAAGTAAGTAGTCGTGCAAGCGCTCAACTTCTCTGAGCGGTGTATGGCAATCGCTGAGCGTAATGCTGGTGTCGGTTGCGCTGATTGGTAATTTACCTTCGTCGTTTATAAACCACTCTTTGTTATCGGTCAGCGATTCACCTTTAAACGCAAGCTGATAAATCTCGCTTTGTACTTGCCCTAGTAACGTGTCGTCAAACACATCAATAAAGCCATCAATCCAACGGGCATCTAGCTGTACAAGTTGTTCAAAGTAGTCGCGACCTAATTTACCCCACGACGATAACAATGGATTACCAATAAAGTAGTATTCTTCGTCTGGATTGGTTTGTTTTTTTTGTTGCGCTTCCACCAGCGGCATTTTGGCGTATTTAGCGCTTATTTTAGCTGCTGTTTTTTCATCTATAATATCGCCCCAGTAATGCTCACTCGGGTTAAAAAAGAATAATATAACCTCTGTTTTTTTACTCAGTGCTTCAAACACCTCAAGCTGGGAGCTGGCAATCGCCGATATACCAAATAAGCTAATGCGTTGTGGCAGTAAGCTATTGTCCATAGTCTCAAGTGCAGCAAGTAGCTGCCCTTGCATATTAGCGCGATGAAATTGGCTCTGCCCAAGTTCTTGGCTTAGTTTTACAATGCGTCGCCATAAGTCAGGTTGCCATGGGGCAATGGCTACATCTACATCATCAAGCTCATCTTTGCCACTATCCCATGTGGCTATCCAGTGCGGTCGGTACATTAAATATTGGTCGTACACATCGGCTATTTTTTCGCATAGCGCAAAGGTTTTTTGCCCGTCAATATCGCCCTCTAAATAGGTTTTTAGCGGTAAATAAAGCGGTTCATCAATGCAGGTTGGTAAAATTGCAAACAATTTCCAAGCAAGGTTGGGCTTATTAAATGCCGACTCTTTAGGGACATTTGGCAGTAATTGCTGATACAACTGCCAAATAAAGCTCGACGGCAGCGGAAAATCGACCTGCGCCGCAACCCCTAAGTTTTCGCTCAAACCTATTTTTAACCACTGCGACATACCCGGCGATTGCACTAGCACTACTTCTTTATCGAACGGGCTTTGCAATGGGTTTACTTTTAACAGCTGGTGGAACTGCGCTTGCAGGGCTTCCATCCGGTTTGATTGAATAATATTTAGCATATAACACTGACCTTGCTTGAGATAAAACCAGTGTAAGATATTTTTAATATTAGGGGTAGTTATTCACTGAAATTGGTTCTAATAAATCAATACGTTAGTCATTAAATAAAATAAAGCCCATCAGTGATGGGCTTTATTTTAATTCAATTGCTAAGCCTAATTCTAAACTTAAAAGTCAGCGGTAAATGTAACTGCTGCGGTGCGAGGCGCACCAATGTAATAAGTAGAGCCATTACCTGTGCCACCTGCTAAATAGCTTTTGTCTGTAACGTTATAAACAACAAACGATATATCAATGGCTTTAAACGGACCTGCATCTACATCAGTTGAGTAGCCAGCATTAAAATCAAGTACGGTGTAGCTGTCAACTTTATTGCGGGCGCGAGTGTCTTCATCTTGCCATGCACCTAAACGCTCGCCTGTGTATTTAGCCGATAAACCAACACGAAATCCATCGCTAAAGTAGTCGGTAGATACTACAAATAAATCTTCTGATGAGTCTATTATGCTGTCGCCTTCTCTAAAGCTTGGTGCTACATCATTGCCACTTTCATCTTTTAATATTACGCCTTGTGAGTCGTATGCATTTGGATCATCGGATGAATACTCAGAGCTGCTATTAGTATACGACGAGTACACGCTCCAGCTTGGTGTTAACATATAGCTTGCTGCAAGCTCGAGCCCATTTGAGTCAATGCCTCCTACATTTACGTACGAGCCATTTGTACCAATCGTGTAATCAATGCCGTCTGTGCCACTGCCTGGAGCAATAAAGGTAATGCGGTTATCAAACTTAACACTGTAAGCCGTCGCTGTAAGGGTTAACCTGTCGGCTTGATAACGTATGCCAAAGTCTATGTTGTCGGCCGTTTCTGGCTTTATGTTTGTAAGCGTTGAGCTGTCTCGTTCAAGCACACCGTCTTTTATTGCGGAAAAATTCTCGCTGTAACTGGCAAATAATTCTGTGCTGTTATTTAGCTGATACAACACACCGCCACTAAATAACACATCTGAGTCACTGTCTACTTTATCTGAACTTTCGTTAGCAAAGTGGTCGTACTTTTGTAACTCAACTAAATACTGTTTTGCACCAATATTTAATGTTAAATCGCCAAAATTAATTGAGTCTTGTAGGTACCATTTGAATGTATCGGTATCAAAGGTGTTTTTGTATTGTGTCCAGTAAGGCGTGCTATCAAAGTGATGATAAATACGTGCGTCAATTACTTTGTGCCAATCACGAGATTCGTCACGCTCACTTTGCTCATACCAAAAGCCCGCTTCTATATCGTGATAACCAAATGTAGCTTGGTAGTTTGCCGTTACACCTAGACGATCTTTGTTGTAATGTGTATGGCGGTATGACATGACAGGCGTTGCTGTTGCATCGTAACACGCAGGATTTAAACCAGCACCCGACTCCCACGGCCAGCTCAAACTTTGCGTACAATCGGCATTGGGTGCAAGCGGGTTGCCTTCACTATCAGCAAAACCATAAGAGCCTGCATTAGTGCCGCCCTCGGTTGTTGGTTCGCCATTTTCATCAACAGGTGTTGTTAAGTAAGGTGGGATCCAATCGCCGCGACCTGAATTTTTATGGTAATAAGGGCTGACGGTTAATAATGAGGTTGGCGAAATCGCGTATTCAAACTTTAAATAGCCTAAGGTATTTTCACGGAGCGTCCCCCAACCTTCTGCAAACATTTGGTCAAAGTGCGGAACTCCCGTCCAATTCCATGTGAGCTGATCCCAATCGGGCGTTTGTTCAAACTGCTCAAGGCTTACACTGTTATAGTTTGTCTCGCTTACATCGTCGTAAGATAAGCGCCCGGTAAGTGTTAAGTCGTTAAAATTAGATACAAACTTAACCTCAGCATGTTGGTTGTCTTTCCCCCCATTACTGCCTGAGCCAATCCAACGACTTGTGTCGGTTTGCGAGTAACTTACGTACGCTTCGGTGTTATCAAAAACAGTGCCTGTTTCGTGTTTAAAGTAATAACGCGTGGCATCGTGACTCCCTGAGGTATAAGCAAAAGTAGTGCCCTTTTCAAGGCTTGGATCTTTACTTACAAAGTTAAATGTACCGCCTAGCGCTTCAAGTGAAGCCGATTTAATATCAGACGTACCTTGGCCAACTTCTACCGTTGCTAAGTTTTCGCTATCTAGGTAGCGGTTAGCTTTTGCACCACCGCCATAATTAGAGCCTCCATTGGGAATGCCATCAACGGTCATTCCTAATTGCTGTTGGTTCCCATCAATACTGAAACCACGCATGGTAATTGTAGTAGACCAATCGTCGCCACCAAATGCATCACCTTCGTTTATGCTAATCCCTGGTAAATTATCAATAACTGATAATATGCTCGATACCGAACTTTGTTGCTCAAGCATTGCAGGCTCAATAACATTGTTAGCGTAACTCGTTGGTTTAGCAACCACGGTTACTTCTTCTATGGTGCTGTCGTTAGCATGAACAGATGTTGATACAGCCATGGCAATAGCCATGCTCAAAAGCGATTTGTTTTTTAAAGCGTACATTGTTGTCCCGTTTAGTTTTAATTATGAAATATGAAAACGGGGACAGTATGAATTTTAAATATGACAACGAAGATGAACTTTATTTACATAAAGGTTAAACAAATATGGGAGATTTATGGCGGGAATATGTAAAAAAAAAGACACCCAATAGTTTCCCTTTGGGTGTCTTAATTATTTTTTAGAACTTATTACAAATAGTAATTTATTTCAATTGTGCAAGCATGTCATCGCTGTACGGTACTAACTCTTCACCGTTTGCAACTTTGCTAATATAATCTGGATTTGCAATAAGTGGGCGACCAATCGCTATTAAGTCAAACTTGGCATTGTTAATAGCCTCTTTTGCTGACTCAAAACTATAACTACCCACGCCTACTAATGTACCTTTGTAGCCTGCCCGTAAAAATTCAGAGATGCTTTTGCCTTCAAGCGAGTCAAAGCGCATGCTGTCGTCAAAAATACCACCGTGTAAGTACGCTAATTTTCTGCTTTCAAGTTCTGTTAATAAGTAATCAAATACCGCTTTATCGCGGCTATCTTCGCTCATATTAAAATAAGCACCCGGTGTTAATCTAAGTGCAGTACGATCACTGCCTACAGCTGCAATAACTGCATCGGTTACTTCTAGTGCAAAACGCGACATATTCTCAGGCGTTTGACCGTATTCGTCGCTGCGTGTATTTGCAGCGTAATGTAAAAATTGGTCAACTAAATAACCGTTAGCACCGTGAATCTCTACCCCATCAAAACCAGCTTCAATAGCGTTTTCAGCGGCTTTTGCAAAATCAGCAACTAGACTTTTAATGTCATCAGTTGTGGCTGCTTTTGGTGTGATGTAGGTAAGCTCACGCATACGTGGTACAGAGCCTTCAACGCCAATTGCCGATGGAGCAAGTACATCGCCATCAAAAAAGTGAGGGTGTGCAACACGGCCAACATGCCATAGCTGTGCAAACATTTTGCCGCCATTAGCGTGCACTGCATCAGTTACTTTTTTCCAACCTTGAATTTGCTCACTGGTAAATAAACCCGGAGTATTTGGGTAACCTTGTCCGTCTGGGCGAATAATAGTTGCTTCGCTAATAATTAAACCGGTCTCGGCACGGCTAGCATAATATTCAACCATATCCTGCGTTGGCACTAAGTTATCGTCAGCCATGCAACGAGTTAGTGGTGCCATAAGTACGCGGTTTTTAAGCTCAATCGTGTTATTTAGTTTAAACGGTGCAAGTAGATCTGTTGTCATTTTTCAATCCTTCATTAAGAGTATGCTTAGTACAATGTGGTCTTTTTGCAAACATTCAAGTTTATTTTTGAATGATCGCTCAAATTAGTGAGAAAATTATACTGATCAAGATATAAATTAGATCTACATTGATGAAATTAAATAGCAACTTTTCAACACTCTGTCATATAACTCGATATACTTGTGTGCATATAATTTAGATATATTAATATCGATAGTAATTAAGAGTGAGCTAATTATGACAACGCCAAATACAAGCGAAGAACAAGCAGTAATTTTAGGACTTGGAGCAAAAAAACGTCTCGCCTATATGTTCGAAACCGTACAGCAATTTAAACAAGTATGGATTTTAAACGATGATGATGGCTGCGTTATGCTTGCCAACGAAGATGACGACTGCGTACCAGTATGGCCAACTCGCGAATTTGCAGAAGCATGGGCTACTGGCGAATGGGTTGGTTGCACAGCTAAAGCAATTCCACTTGCAGATTGGTTTAGTCGCTGGACACCGGGTCTTGAAGAAGATGACTTACTTATTGCTGCATTCCCAACAGAGGAAGATGATGGCACGATATTGTTTTCAGATGAGTTTGAAAAACAATTAAAAGCGCCAAAGCAAAAATATTAAATTTTGTTAGCATTAACTAAAAGTATCTATCTTTAGAGATTGAATTGACCTTGATGTATCGGGGTTTTAAGCTAAACAAAGTCTATAATTTTAGCGATTATATAAATATGCTAATTTCGACTTATAAATGCTAATAAGCCAATACAATGGTATTTTTAAAGGTTAATCACTAAATTTTAAACGCGATTACTATAAAAAGTAAGTCGCGTTTTTTATAGGCAATATTTTTAATTTTCATAACGCTCAATGTATTAACACCACATCACTTTAAAACTTAATAGTGTAATCGGCATATAAACGATGGTCGGCTCTATCGCCTTTAACGCCATCTACATTACCTATTTTTTCTGTATTGTAATCTAAAAACAACCAACGAAAGCTCAACCCCTTTATAGACTCAACGTTGTAACGAGTATCAATAGCCCAATATTTTTCATCGGCTTCACCCCCTAACTTACCTAAAGCTGAATTTTCTGCACCTGTACCGTTAGTATAATAAAACTTTGTTTTTAATCCTGGAACAAATGCTTTTAAGTTAATACCAAAGCGTGCTTGCCACGTTTTTTCGTTTTGATTAGTAAAATCGGCACCAATTAAAGACCTTGTTGGGAAAGGATTCGTACCATGATCACCACTAAAGTTGTCTTCTATCCAAGCATCACTTACTTTTGTAAAAGCAGCACCTACAGTCCAAATATCTTTTTTCCAATTTGCATCTAAATAATATGCTAGACCATCATTTTCACTATTAGTTAAACCTGCCAGAGCCCCAACTTTATCTTCATCGTCTAAATCACCACCCTCTGCGCCCGTTACAAATAAGTCACCATCATCTTTTGAGATAAATAAGCCACTCGAAAGCGTTAAATCACTCTGCTCTAACTTAATATCGTAACTCCCCCTAAAAGCCGCTTTTGCTAAATAATCTTGCGAACTAAAATACTCAGCTTCAAGGGTTAAATCATCTTTACTATAAGCTGTTCCTAATCCCCAAATAACGCTAATAGCACCTGTACTTGACTGGTCGGTTGAAAAATCCTCCCACTTTTTATCGTGTCTACGGCTCCACTTATCATAAATAAAGCCATATATTTTTGTATCACCAACGGTGTAATCTGCAAATACACCTCTAAATGTATTGGGAATTGCCCTACTCCCTGAACTTTTTAACAATATGCTGTTAGTTTTTTGACCCCCAATTTTAACATGCCCACTATTACCCAACTTAAAGTCTAAAAAATACTGTCCGAACTTTGAAAAACCGCCATCCACCTCACCACTTTTATTACCTGCGGGTAAAATATTCCCAGCTGCCGTACCTGTAGAGTTAATATTTAACACCGTATACGAGGAGACTCCTACGCTCATTAAATTATCAAAATATCCCGATGCATAATTTAGTTCAATCCCCTGCGCCAAAGTAGAATCGTCACTTGAATCTGCATCGTAATCGCGGTCAAAATAAATAGTTCTTAGTTTTATATTAAATTCATCTTGCGCTGTAAGCCCTTTAAAAGCAGCCTTAGATGGAATAGAAGCACACACCAAAATTGCGCCAATAACCATTACTAATTTCGAAACCCGATGAGCCATAGTTAACCCCACTAACGTTTTATTTAAGTGATTTACTAATTAAAAATATATAGGTAATCATTTAGCTTTTATTAAATATCTTAATTTAAAATATAGAACATAATTAAACTTAAGAGAGCCTCATATTTAATATTAGATAAAAGCAATTTTTGAACTGATAATCTAAAATTAAAAAAGCACGCTAAAAAATCGCATAAAACAATCCTTTTTACTGATAAAAATATATTTCTGCATTTATTATCAGTAAAAATAAGCAGACTAAATAAAATATTGTAGTAACTTTGCTTATTTAAATAGAGAGTTATTAGAGGAGAAATAGTCAAAATTAGATATTACTATTCACTTATATATACCTTAAACCACTGTGAAATATATATTTTATTAAGAAAACCAAGTTGTAACCTTGTAAATAAGTGCTATATTTAATTTGGTTACAATATATTCATGGTCCACTATAAAAACATAAAAAAGGATGAATTAATGGTTGCGATACGTTGGGCTAATAAAGGATTTTTGCTACAAGTAACCCTCCAGTTTACTCTTCTTATTATTGGTATTATTTTCACTTATTCTCAGCATATTAAATATCAGCAAGAACTCGACTCTAAAATTGCAACTGCTTTAGACAATAGATTAACAACTTTAACCACGGGCATAAGTAACCGAGTTGATCTTTATAAATATGGACTTTTTGGTTTAAAAGGGTTTATACATGGTATTGGTATTGATAATTTAGACTATCAAGCTATTTCGGATTACTCTCACAGTCGAAATTATGCGTTAGAATTTCCAGGCGCTAATGGCATTGGCTATATTAAAAAAGTCCCTTCAAATCAGTTAACACAATTTTTAGAAAATGCTAAAAATGAACGTCCTGATAAAACGTTTAATCTAAAAGAGCTTTCAAGTTATGACGATGAACGCTTTTTAATTCAGTATATTTTCCCTGAAAAAAACAACTTACAAGCAATAGGTCTTGATATTGGATCTGAAAGCATGCGCAGAAAGGCAGCATTATATTCAGCAATGAATAATAGTGCCCAGCTTTCAGCTCCCATAACTTTAGTTCAAGCCAATGAAAAAGCGCAGCAAGGCTTTTTAATTTTAATTCCCGTGTACAAAAATATTATAGTTCCAGAAGATAAAACACAGCGCCTAAAAGATTTGATAGGTTGGACCTACTCACCCTTGTTAATTAATAATATTTTAGATTCACTGTCTCAAGTTGACGAAAATTATTTGAGTATTAGTGATTTATACAACAATAGTGAATCTACTTTTTTTAACTATGGCGATGAAGGTAATAATTCTAAGTTTTTTGTATCTAGTACAACTCATATTATGGGTAGAGACTGGAAAATAACATTGCATGGTTCAAATGCTTTTATCGAAAATCTTCACTTACCTAACAAATATAAAGCGCTCGTTGATGGAGGATTTTTAACGATTCTTGCAATGTTATTTATATTTGCTTTACAGTTGTTCTTTTATAGAAAAGCACAAAGAATACAATTAGAAGTAGAAACAGCTAAAAAACATAAAAAAATACTTGAACACGCAAATTCAACTTTAGAAACTGAAGTAAAACTCCGAACACAGCAAATAGCCGATATAAGTACTCTACAACGTAGTATTTTAGACAGTGCAAGCTACTCCATCATTGCCACAGACAAGGATGGTTTAATAACTGAGTTTAACCCCGCAGCAGAAAAATTATTAGGCTATAAAGCTAACGAAGTTATTGGCATTACTAACCCGGCTCTTTTTCATATGGAAGATGAAATTGTAGAAAAAGCAAAACAACTAAGCATTGAGTTAAATAAACACATAGAGCCCGGCTTTAATGCACTAGTAATAAAAGCAACACCAACAGAGCCTGACGTTAACCAGTGGACGTACGTTGATTCAAACGGCAAGCATATTCAAATTAGTTTAAGTGTTACTTCTCTACTGAATAACAAAGCGCAAGTTGTTGGCTTTTTAGGTATAGCCTTTGATTTAACGCAACAAATAAAACACGAAGAAGCACTTGCACAAGCAAAAGAACTTGCTGAGCAAAGCTCTAAAGCAAAATCAGAATTTTTAGCAAATATGAGTCACGAAATTCGTACTCCTATGAATGGTATATTAGGTACTTTACAGTTACTACAAGAGCAACCACTTAACGTCAAATCAAAAATATTTTTAAAAAAAGCACTTTACTCAACCCGCTCTTTAACAACAATTATTAACGACATTCTTGATTTTTCTAAAATAGAAGCAGGTAAATTATCACTTGAAAATAAACCTTTTGAACTGTACGAATTAATAAATCACTTAGAATCAGATTTAGGAATTCCCGCTAAAGAAAAGAATATTTACCTGCGTTTTATTTCTAATATTGAACACAAGTATTGGGAAGGTGATTCAGTTAGACTCAGACAAATATTTTTAAACCTAATCTCCAACGCAATTAAATTTACACACGATGGTGGTGTTACTGTTGAATTTAAATTAACAGACGACAATAAAATCTGCGGTGTTATTTCGGACACAGGAATCGGTATTTCACAAGATGTAATTGATCGTTTATTCGAACGCTTTGAACAAGCAGAAACATCAACTACAAGAGAGTATGGCGGTACAGGTTTGGGGCTGCCAATCACTAAATCACTAATTAATTTAATGAAAGGCGAAATTAAAGTAACCAGTAAACTAGGTTCAGGTAGTAAATTTTTTGTTTATTTACCACTTAAGCAAGCTGACATTAAGCCAATGGATATAAATTTAAAAAATTTAGCGTTTCCTGATCTTACAAATAAAACAATTTTAATCGCCGAAGATAATAAAATTAATCAACTTGTAGCCTCTGCAATGCTTGAACCAACACATGCAAATATTGTAATAGCAAATAATGGACTCGAAGCAATAGAGCTTTATAAAAAGCTATTGCCCGATATAATTCTAATGGATATTCAAATGCCTAAAATGGATGGCTTTGAGGCATGTAAAAAAATTAAAGAAATAAACGATAAACAGATTATTGTTGCGCTCACAGCCAATGTATTTACTGAACAAAAAGAGCTCTACAAAAAGCTATTTGATGGTTATATTTCTAAACCAATAGAAAAACACGAACTAATTAAAGCCCTACATATTATAAGTAGCATAGAATAACGTTAAGAGTTTTTGAGATTAAAAAGTGCATATTAGGGGCTGTTGATCTTTGTAGTATATATATTAATCAGCCCACATTGGTAGCCACATCATAGTGAATGCTAAAGCGAGCATGGAATGATAATTCCGTTCAAGCTTTTCATACCTTGTAGCTATCCCTCTATATTGTTTGAT